>NZ_JAPVZL010000002.1:0-246280 GCF_041432365.1 Streptococcus sp. 20925_1_69 | reverse complement strand
TTCAGAAAAATATTTTTCATATCTATTGACTTTTAGGGGTGAAATTTGGTATCATAGTAGGCGGTATTGTTTACCCCATTTGAAAGGCCCCGGAACCTTCCAAATACTTTTCGATGGGAAGGAACACCCATCACCGTAAACAAAAATCGAACTATATATAGGAGAAATCATGAACAAAACAACATTTATGGCTAAACCAGGCCAAGTTGAACGTAAATGGTACGTAGTTGACGCAACTGATGTACCACTTGGACGTCTTTCTGCAGTAGTTGCTAGCGTACTTCGCGGAAAAAACAAACCAACATTTACACCACACACTGATACAGGTGACTTTGTGATTGTTATCAATGCTGAAAAAGTTAAATTGACTGGTAAAAAAGCAACTGATAAAATCTACTACACTCACTCAAACCACCCAGGTGGATTGAAACAAATCTCTGCAGGTGAACTTCGTTCTAAAAATGCAGTACGTTTGATCGAGAAATCAGTTAAAGGTATGCTTCCACACAATACACTTGGACGCGCTCAAGGTATGAAGTTGAAAGTATTTGTTGGAGCTGAGCACACTCACGCTGCACAACAACCAGAAGTTCTTGACATTTCAGGACTTATCTAAGGAAAGGAACAATAAAGTATGTCACAAGCACAATATGCAGGTACTGGACGTCGTAAAAACGCTGTTGCACGCGTTCGCCTTGTTCCAGGAACTGGTAAAATCACTGTTAACAAAAAAGATGTTGAAGAGTACATCCCACACGCTGACCTTCGTCTTGTCATCAACCAACCATTCGCAGTTACTTCAACTGTAGGTTCATACGACGTTTTCGTTAACGTTGTAGGTGGTGGATACGCTGGTCAATCAGGAGCTATCCGTCACGGTATCGCTCGTGCCCTTCTTCAAGTAGACCCAGACTTCCGCGATTCATTGAAACGCGCAGGACTTCTTACACGTGACTCACGTAAAGTTGAACGTAAGAAACCAGGTCTTAAGAAAGCTCGTAAAGCATCACAATTCTCAAAACGTTAATTCGAAAGAATTACTATACTTACAGAGAGCACCTTTCGGGGTGTTCTTTTTTGTAATTTCTTACTAAATTGGTGCAATTGACACAGTTGTTGAGAATTTAGTCGCTTACAAATGTGGCTGCAGACTGACAAGGTCAGTTGCCTCAAAACGTTAATCAATACGATTATATCAACGTTTCAAAGCACTCAAAAGTTTACCTTATGGGTGCTTTTTTCGTGTTTTTTTAAAAAGTTTACCTCAAAGTTCACCTTATTTTTATCTTATTGTTTTAGAGACTTTAAAGCAAATTCACCAACTGCCATAGGAACTACATTAGAGGTGTTGACATAAGTCCTTGTTGTAATCGTGTCACTATGCGTTAGTGCTTTATAGATTCCATAGTTTAATCCAGTTTTAGCTATTTTATTTTCTCCTTTATTTTGTTATTTTTTGAGTACTAGCTTCTCAGTAAAAACATTGAGAGCAGGTACCACAGAATTTCCATTCAGCGAAGTGTCCGATAAGAAAATAGGATTAACTGCTTCAACAAGAGCATCTTCTGGAAAGACTGTTGTAGAAGCCGTTGTAATAACGTGAAAGGCACCATGAGTTTCACTATTTAAAATATGTCTTTGGTACTTTCCTTCCTTACCAAAGACATAGCGTGGAGCATTCCCCAATTTTTCGTAGTAAGCTGGACCGATAAATTCTGATTTCATTTTTAAAGTTTCTGGGATCATAAGTATTTTCCTTTCTGATTGTAAAATAAAAAGAGCTAAGCTAACTGCTTTACTCTTGAGTAATAGTGGATAGAAAGTTTACGTTTAAACATTTCTAGTATAGAATTCCACTTCAGCATGAGAAAATCCTGTAATAAGTGATTTCTTTGCTAAAGACTCTAAGTTATTCAAAGCTTGAGTGTATAGTTGTGCGATTAGTTTATTAGATGAACTGAAGATTCTATAGGTAAATGTGTAATTATCGTAAAGTCTTTGACATGTAGTGCGAAAAAAGTTTGTCATAGTTTCCTCCTTTATTGTAAAAGTAAAAAAGCTACTAAGAAAATGGACTTAGTAGCTTGATAGTGAGTCTATCGAGGTAGATAGACAGCAGTAAAGAAAAGTTATTTGGATTGAAGAATTCCTCCTTCACGGTGGCAACGTTTAGCAAGGTGCTTTGCATCAATTACCATAGCTTTCCCAGCTAATCTCAATAGGTAGTCATTATCATACCCATTGGGTTCTCTTACGCCCTTTGGCGAAGCCAGTTCACTTTACTATTCGGAAAAGTGCGAAAGTCCGAAATTCGTGGAAGCCCACAAAAATGTTTTATATCTTCACTTCAACCATTTAGGGACTTGACTTTTCTTTCCAAAACAATTACAATAAAGGCACGAAGTTTAGTGTAGTTTTGGTAATCAGTTCTCTGGTTGTCAGACGCACTTTTTATTAAATTTTCAAAGATCAGATAATAACTTCAAAAGTCTGATATTTTTTTGAAATTTAGTACATCACATATGATGTATTATCAAGTGTTTTGTAAACAAATTTAAAAATATTTTGAGTAAAAAAGATGAATCTTGCGGAACAACTGAAATCATTACGATTAAGTGCTGGTTTAACTCAAACTGAATTAGCGAAGAAATTAAATATTAGTCAACAAAGCTATGCTCGATAGGAGAATGGAAAAGTAACACCATCACTTGAAAAATTGAATGACATTGCACATTTTTTTTGAAGTGAGTATTGACTATCTCTCAGGTAAACAAGATACAGTGGAGCAAGGTGATGGTTTAGATAATATCGAATTGCTTTTTCGTATGAATTCAACAGGATTAACTGATGAGGAAAAGGAAATTTTCAAGAAAGAGTTGATTGAGTTTATGGAAAAGCGGAAGAAGGAATTAAAGAGAAGGTGAAAAAATGATAGAATTTTTAATTAATAAAATCACAGGAAATATTTCTATATCTGCTATATGTACAATACTTATTTTGCCACTTATTTTATATCTATTAAAGGATAAATATGATCGTCGGAAGGAAATTTCAATTGAAGCTGAAGAAGTATATAATGTAAATAGTTTTAATGGAGTACCTGAATTAGTCAATGATTCAACTAATCAATATTCAAATCTAATTTATAATAAAGTCACAGTAAAAAGCTTAAATAAAGAAGTGATATCATCCATAATATTGAATAAAATAAAAAAAGAACCCAATGAGATAGCTGATATAAGATATGACGGGGGACTCTATGTAGATCAACAAAAATATTTATTAATAACTTATAATAATGGGAATAAGGCGGGTGAGACAGGAGATATTAAAATTACAATTAATGCAATTAAGGATGGAACTAGAGAAAAGATTACGTTGGAATCGTTTACGTCGCCTAGTTTATTCATAGAACCAGGTGTGGTTACCGGACAATATAAAATCGATTTACTAGACTATAAAGATGTATTTGAAAAAAATGCTGAGTATGTCTTTTTAGAAATTGATTTTGAAAATCCTAATCATTCCATTCCAAGAGGCGGAGGAAGGTACAATAGAGATACAGGACGTTTCGAGGTGAATTTAGGTGCTGGTCCAGGCCCTTCTATTCAAGAAGTTCCTTTTTTTGATTTGAGTAACTCAGATAAAAAAGAAGAAAAATTTTGTTCTCAAAAGATTGAAAATGTTTCAGATGTTTATTTTACTGTTTTTGTAGATAAAGATTGTTTATTGTCCTATTCGGTAATATTAAAAAGTAATCGTAATAAAATAAAAGGTAGAATGAAGCACTCAATTAGGATTAGAATTCCTAAATATAAACAAGAAAAAACATGTAAATTTGGCTGTTTTTATCTTTTAATAAGAAAAAATAATCCAGATTTAGTGAGCTTTAAGTATTCGTTAGAAACGGTAAAAGATTTAAATAAAGATCTTGTCTTCGATAAGTATGAAACAGCAAAAAAATATGCTAATGCAAAGTTTGATATCTAGTATCGGTTATTTTTTTAAGAGTATTAATTATATAAATCATCCTCTAGTGGACAATTGTCCACTTTTTTTGTATAATAAACTCAACCAATTTGGTTTAGTTGTTACGCTGTACTAAAGGAGGTATGATTCGTTGGATGAATTTTATACTAGAGTAAGCAATGTTACAAAACAGAGACTGTATCAGTATATAAAGGATAATAATACTACACTGTTAGACTATAACTTTAGAGATTTTTTTCAGCATTGTATTAAGAAAAATAAAATTCAAGTTATGAATCATCATTTTACGAATCATAAGATTGAAGGATTGACAATAATTGACCAAGATGGGATAAGTTTTTCTTATGAAAGAGATAATCCAAAAGTTAAGCAGAATTTTACACTGTGTCATGAACTGGGGCACTTTATTCTTAACCATAGTGGTACATGTTTTACTGAATCTGTAGACAATCAGGAAAATGTATTAGAAAGAGAAGCTAATATCTTTTCAGCTGTAGTATTGATGCCCGATATTGTGCTGTTGTCTAAAATTTATTACAGTTGTGAAAGTTTCCAAAAAGTACAAAATAGCCTAGAAGTTTCAAAGCAAGCCTTGTATTTTCGTTTATTGGATTTATTGCGTGAGCATTTTCCTGATAAAGAAGGTCAAATTAAAGAGGCCGTTGAAGAGTATATTGAGAGAAACAATGCTTCAATTCATAATTTCTTTCATACAATCAAAGAAAAAATAATTGCAGAATTTAATCAATATGGACCTTCTTTGATGAATCAGATTCGAAATCGAATTGATGAAAAGGGATTTGTTTCTAGTCAAGAGATACCAGAGTTACTTCATCAAGAAAATTGGGCTAATTTAAAAGAAAATATTAAACATTTGAAAATTTGGTTAGTGTATAATAAGGGCAAACAAATAGCATATGCTTGGGATAGTTTGAAGTTATCGGATGAACAAGCACGGAAAAAAGCTGAATTACAATTATTATTAATGTGAGGTGAATTTAATGTATCAACCAGAAAAACTTAAAGCTCGTAGAAAAGAGCTTGGTATGACACAAAAAGAAATTGCAGACCAATTAGGTATAACGTTTCAAGCTTACTCAGCTTGGGAACGTGGAATAAAAGAACCATCGAAAGAAAAGGTCTCTCAATTAGAAAAGATTCTGAATGTATCAGTAGGATATTTTACTGAGATTGAAATAGTACAGATATATAATAATCTTTCAAATAACGGAAAAGAAAAAGTAGTAGCCTATGCTCACGACTTGTTGGAAGAAGAGAAAAGTAAAAAAGTGACATATATTTCAGAAAAACTTTTTGAATATCATGTTTACGAAAGAATGTCTGCAGGTATTGGTGCTTCTGTTTATGGTGACCGTAATTTTGATACAGTCTATTTTAATGAGGAGTTAGCTCATGATTTTGCTTCTTGGGTATCAGGTGATTCAATGGAACCAAAATATCATAATGGATCTGTAGCTCTGATTCGAGAGACTGGTTTTGATTCTGATGGGGCCGTTTACGCAGTTGTATGCAACAATCAAACCTATATTAAAAGAGTCTATCGTGAAGAAGGAGGATTACGCTTAGTTTCTATTAATCCAAAATACAAAGATATTTATCTCTCCTATGACGAGGATCCACGAGTTGTAGGAATCATTGTTGGGAATTTTGTACCTATGGAGGGTTAGGTTGTGGGCTATTTTGATTATTCAAAAGAACCTAGAAGCGATATTGCTTTTGTTGATATGAAATCTTTTTACGCTAGTGTTGAGTGTGTAGAGAGGGGCTTGCATCCTTTAAAGACTTCTTTATGTGTTATGAGTCGAGCAGATAACTCAGCTGGTCTTATTTTAGCATCTTCTCCCATGTTTAAGAAAATATTTGGGAAATCAAATGTAGGGCGTTCTTATGATTTACCATTTGATATCAAAACAAGAAGGTTCTCGTATTATAATGCTAAGAAACAGGGATTACCCACAGACTCTGAATATGTAAGATATATTGAAGAGTGGGCTAAAGTGACATTTATTGTCCCACCAAGAATGGATGAGTACATTGCAGTGAATATGGAAATCCAACAAGTATTTCAGAACTATGGAAGTCCAGACGATATTTATCCATACTCTATCGATGAAGGTTTTATAGATTTGACAAGCTCACTTAATTACTTTGTTTCAGATTAGAAAATTTCTCGTAAAGATAAACTAGATATGATTTCAGCTAGAATTCAAAAAGATATTTGGAGGCGTACTGGGATTTATTCTACAGTAGGGATGTCTAATGCGAACCCTTTACTTGCTAAACTAGCACTTGATAATGAAGCTAAGAAAACTCCAACTATGAGAGCTAACTGGTCTTATGAAGATGTTGAAAATAAAGTATGGTCTATTCCTAACATGACTGATTTTTGGGGGATAGGATATCGTATGGAAAAACGATTAAATAATTTAAGTATTTATTCGATTAAGGATTTAGCCAATACAAATCCGGATATGTTAAAGAAAAGTCTTGGGGTGGCTGGTCTTCGATTATGGTTTCATGCAAATAGAATAGATGAAAGTAATGTTCATAATCCTTATGAGCCTAAATCTAAAGGATTAGGTAATTCTCAAGTATTACCACGAGACTATGACAAGAAAAGAGATATTGAAATCATTCTTGGAGAGATGACTGAACAAGTAGCTATTCGCTTAAGACGAGCAGGTAAAAAAACGGCAGTTGTTTCAATACATCTCGGGTACTCAAAATATGAAAATAAGCGTTCTATTAATACTCAATTAAAAGTTGAACCAACAAATCATACAGATACACTGATAAACTTTGTTTTACAGTTGTTCCATAATAAATATAATTCGGGAGCAATCCGAAGTGTAGGAGTCAACTATTCAGGACTAGTGGATGAATCTTTTAGTCTGATTTCACTTTTTGATGATGTTGACAAAATTGAAAAAGAAGAAAGGCTCCAGCTAGCAATCGATTCTATTGGGGATCGGTTTGGATTTACTTCGTTACTTAAGGCTAATGCGCTTGATAGTGCATCTAGAATTATAGCAAGAAGTAAGCTGATAGCAGGAGGTTTAGATGGACTAAAATGATTGACCGTTCTTATTTACCATTTCAATCAGCAAGAGAGTATCAAGATCTAGGTATACAAAAGTGGATGGGCTTTTTCCTTTCAGAACATACGAGTTCTCTTTACGAGGAGCGAAATAGAGTAGACATATCACCTGGATTAAGTAAAGATAAAAAACTTTTATTCCTTTCTCAGCTCTATATTGGACAATTAAAAGGACGTTTTACTGTGAAATACAGAGTTCAAAAACTTACTATAGATGGAATGATTAGGGAACTGTCAAACAAAGAAATATCTGTCAAAACAAGTGATGGATATAGACGAGTGCAGATTGAAGATATTTTACAAATTCAGCCTGTGGAGGGTATAATATATGAGTAGAAAAGACCTCTATGAGAATAAATTACAGATGGATTATTTTTCAGAATATTATATACGGTTTGAAGAAGACTTTCAGAAGATGTACCTTTGACGTTTTTGATTGACGATATTTTACGGACAATGGCCTTGAATCAGAAAAACTATTTCAAACTGAATAAAGAGAATACAAAAGATGGCAGAAATCATTATTTTTATTTCTTAATTAACGTAGATAAGGAAAACACGAAAGTAAGAAAATTTAAGTACATAAAATCAACTTCAGTTTATCATAGTTAGAGTTGAAGGATCAATTCAAGCCCTTTTCTAGTAATATTTTTTATGATACAATGGAAGGAGGTGAGGGGACTATTTTTTGGAACTAGTAACGCCTTACATATCCTGAAAGGAAGTGTCTTCATGAAGCGGCTAGGTTCTATTCCGACATATAAATTGATATTTTTATCTTTTTTTAAAACCTGCCAATTTCTTTGGTGGGCTTTTTGCCATGTAGAAGTGGAGGATGAAGATGGCTTATAGTTTATCAAAAGAATTGTAACAAGAACTCAAAGGGTTTAGTGCATGAGTTGTAGGAGGAGAATACGAATTCCAGTTTGTAGTGGAAAAACATTCGCATCGAATGAGACAAGCAAAATAGAAGTATCGAAATCAATAAAGAAAATCTAAAGTGTAGAAGTACAAAAATTGAGTAATAGAAAGGGAGCAATATGGCAAAGAAACCAAGTTATCGATTTGTAAACTATGATGAACCTTGGGAAGAGAAGAAGTTTGGGGAAGTTGTAAAACGTTCTTCTAAATCAATAGAAAATTCAGATTTACCTATAGTTGAATATGAGGATGTAATTTCTGGAGAAGGTAGGTTGAATAAGAATATTTTCCAGAAATCTAGTAATAAAAAGGGATTATTTTTTTCTAAGGATGATGTATTATTTGGAAAACTCAGACCGTATTTGCAGAATTGACTGCTTATCTCAAAAACTAAATGAAAATTAAATGATGTTTTATTTTAATGATACTAATAAAACATCTCGTGCAAAATTGAAATATACCCCAAAAGTTAGACAATAAAAATCTAACTGTTGGTTTTAATTAATATGACCTAAAAAATTTTTTGAAAACCATTCTTTGATGAAATTGCACAAGCTATTGAACCAGGTAAGCAACAACTCAATTTGCCTGAAAAAAGCTCAATATGGATTTAAACAAAGTTGTTCCTCAATGGATGCAGAAAATGAAATTAAAGTTAATGATAGAAACTTCTATATATAAGAAATATAAATAATTTTGAAACAGTTGGTGAAAAATTAGATATTAAGTTGGAGGATTTATGGCGTGTAAAGGTTTGGTTATGGCAGGAGGGACTGGTTTAACTACAGGTATTTTAAATACAATTGAGAACAAAGTCAATAAAGAAGACATTCTGAGAGCCATAGGAACGAAGAACGAACATTATAACGAAATAAATGGAGATGACAATGATTTTTATTCAATTTGGGGGTATAGTGACAGGGATAGGAAATTTACAAATAGACAGCCTCAGAAAGGAGATTTGATTTTTATAACGAATAAGAATGCCGCCGTCTACTTTGGAGAAGTTTTTTTATGCTTTTCATCTACAGAACTGGACTTTATTTGGAATGGAAGAAAAAGATGGCCTTTTAAAATACTCTTTAAAGAAGTATATCAGATATTTATTCCAGATCCGAATAATGCAGTTAAAAAAAATTTTGAAATTTTAATTCAATCAAATCAATTTGCTCCCTCGCGTGGAACTATATCTCATATAGAAAAACTTTATAATCAAAATGTTGGTTTTAGAAATATAATCGATAAAGAAGATGTAAGGGGAAACTTTCAGGGAGCAATGTATCTTGATATTGACATTAAAAAATTATTAAATAATTTAGAACGATATATGATCCAAAGTCATTTTGAATGTATTAGGAAGATTGTGTAATATGAAATTAAATGAAATCTATTTTAAGTCACTAAAGAAGTCATTCCCAACGGTAAACGAAGGGTTTAGATTTAAATATTATGATAAAATCAATTCGTTAACTTGTATTGTAGGTAAAAATGGCATAGGAAAGACTAGATTTTTGAATAGTATACTTCAAAATAGAGCAGGAGTAGATCTTCTATTTAATGATGGTACAATAAAATTTGGAATTGAAAAGTCACCGAATGTGAGACCATATTTTAACGTAGATAGAAAGAGTGTTAGATATATCAATAATAGCTTTGCGATTATTAAGTATTCATCTGCAATTGAATATGGTCCTATTAGGGAAAATGTAATTGGTCATGATGTATCAACTTCCTATTTATTACAAAAAATGAGCTTAAGTGGATTAAACCGCTATGATGTAATAAATCAGATAGCTGTGGTTGCAAAAAAACTAGAAAAAATTTCAGAGTTAATTAACTTTAACAATAAAAAGATTAAAGTCTGTCTTTCTGATGAAGGAGAAGCAATTTACAGTCTAAAAGATAAATATTTCAACAGTTATTTGTTTGAAAATGCAAAGGACTTATTTGAAACACATAATAAATATAAGGGTGTATTAAGAAAAAAATTTATTTCTATTTTGTTTGATGAATTATTAGTTTCTGATAGCTTGAATTCACTGAAAGAAGAATTAAATGAAGATCCAATTAAGGTGTTATTTAATGAAATTAACTCTACAAATTTTTCAGTAACTAAAAAATTTTATGAATTACTTAGTGAGATAACATCTGATATATTCACTACTCAGGTAAAAAAATTCTTTGAGGTATATTCTTTAATTACTGATAATTCTAATGATTTTCTTAAATCAGGTAGAATATTCAAACTGCATTCTGAAGATGATCTGAATACTATCAACAGTGTTATTGAATTTTTCTACCCTGAAACAAATTTAGAAGATTGCAATATTCTGTACGAAGTATTTAGTGTCTTATCATTCTCTTGGGACGGCCTTAGTTCGGGTGAAATGTCTATTTTGAACTTATTAGGTAGGCTATATTCCGGTAAGAAAATTTATGGTAATATACCGAACAAGTTATTGCTAATAGATGAGGTTGATCTGGGCTTACACCCCGAGTGGCAGCGTCTTTGGATTAGTGATGTATTACCTCTAATATCTGAAATTTTATGTTCGGATGATCAGGAACTTCAGGTAATTATTACCACTCACTCACCGATAATTCTTTCAGATATATTAAATCAAGATATTATTTATCTTGGAGATGGAGAATTACAGGAGAAAACTTTCGGACAAAATATTTACACATTGTTTAATAACTCGTTTTTTTTGGATGATGTTCAAGGAAAATTTGTTAGCGATAAATTAGCTTATATTTCAAACTTCTTAAATGAATTAAGTTCGAAAAGACAATTTGAACTGACTAAGGAGAATTGTAATAAGTTAAGAGAAATTTTAGGAGTATCAAATACAGGAGAAATAAATAATATCTCTGAATTTAAAGAAATTTTACACAGTTTAATTGACTCAATAGGAGAAGAAATACTTCGGAACTATTTTTGGTACCTATTTCATGAAATTAACTTTTATCCAGAAAAAAGACAAAGCGAGATTGAAAAACTCTGAATTTAATTGAAGGAATTGGAAGGAAGGAAATTGGAATGATTTATATTGGAACTTATCCGTATAAAGAGGTTTTAGAGTATACCAAATATATGGGAAGAAAAGTTGATAAACAGTTGAAAAGAGATATAGTTCAACTGATAAATAATGATCTAGATAAAAGTCGTGTGAAAGAAATATCAGATTTTGAAGAGTTATTAACTATGGATTTTACACGATTAAAATCCATCTATTATAATTTTAAAAAACCATTTGGTATTGAAGGAATTGAAAATAAGATTGAGTTTTTTAAGGCAATGCGTGATGAAGACTTGGCTAAGATAGATGATATAAATATAAAAAAATATATGGATAATATTTATTCCAATATTATTTTAAGACTAGAAAAAGATAAAAATAGTATAATTGAATTCAAAGCTAAGTATAAACATTTTACAGGAGAAAGAGTAGGGAAAGAGAAGAAAAATAATATCGAATTATCTAAAGCTTTAAAACTAACAGTTTGTCCATATTGTAATCGAAACTTCATAAATAATAGGGGGGAACGAGAGTCGGGCCGTCAGTTTGATCATTTTTATAGTCGAAGTAAGGTGCCATATTTTGCACTATCATTATATAATTTAGTTCCAAGTTGCACAGTTTGTAATCATACTAAAAAAACTTCTAATAATATGACATGTTGTCCATTCGATCCAGAAAATGCAATTGAAAGAAAACTGAAGTTTAAAGTTGAATTTCCTACTGGTAATATTAGTGTACAGAAGACAGCCCCTGATGTAGAGACTTTGAAATTAAATGAAGCATATGAAATTCATTCAGAAGATGTAAAACGTTTGTTTAATAAAGAGAAAAAGTATTGTAGAGATTACCGTAAAAGACTATTAAAGAAAATAGCTCCTGGGTATCATTATCTACTCTCTGAGCAACAGTTTGACAGAATGATTTTTGGCGAAGCCATGTATTTAGATCATCAAAAATTTAGAAATGAGCCTTTATCGTATTTAAAATATGATACGTATAAAACAATAAAAAAATTTTATAAATATTAATAAATAAAGATATCAATTTAGCTCTCTGCTTATGAATTAATTTACTCAAAAACTAATATATTAGGGAACTGTTTTGAATTGAGATATCATACAATATATAGTACAGAAGTTCCAAAGACATCTACTTAAAATTTATCGTGTTTTTATACAGAGAAGTAATTATTTGTCACCAAAATAGTTTATTATAAAGTTATCTCTTTGTATCATAACTTCAAAATATTGGTAAAAAAATAACTTTCCGGAAAATACTTATTTTTCGGAAAGTTAAAGGTCTATGCTTTGTATGAGGAAGGTTTTATGTCTTTGGATAAGTAGAGTGGATGACTAGGGGTTCCATTTTTATTTCTCTTTAAGCAATGTAAGTTAGGTATCAATGAAATAACTTCTTTATCACGACTAAAAAGTCTTCCTGGATTTCCCCAGCATGCAATAATTAAATCTACTTCAGATGCAGATTTTAGGATATAAGAATCATTTTCTGGTCCAACTGGATCCGCTTCGTGGTTAAGCTTGTTTGGATCAGTACTTCTGAAAGCAAAAAGATTTGCCATTAGGATTTTTCCATAACCCCAATATTTAGCATAATTGATACACTTTCGAATTGTAGGATCATCAGTTTTTTCGTCAGCCGTAGACGGATTTAATCCAATAAATAGAACAGTTGGTTTTGTCTCATCCCAAGTACGAGAAAGTATGTAACAGTATTTTCTATCTTCAGATAGGATAGCGTCTTTTATTATTGTGAACCTCCATTTTCTTCTATTATATACTATAATTGAAAGAAAACTATTAGTAAATTTTAATTGCAAAGAAAATATTTAAACTAATTCCTCTATTTCAATTAAACTCATTCATTTTTTTAAAATAAAAAAGCAGAATGAATTCTGCAAGTGCTTGATATTGCAATACTTTTAATCCAACTGAAACTCATACTTTCCAAACCAGGCTTGAAAAAAGCTCGTAAAGCATCACAATTCTCAAAACGTTAATCAATACTATTATATCAAGGTTTACAGACATTCAATAATTTACTCTTGGATGTCTTTTTTGTTTGAAAAATCTAAAGTTCACCCCAAATATTTGAATCTTGAATTTCCATGAATAGGTTCCATTACGACTATTACCAGAATTATAGCCTACTTTATCGTAAGGTTCATAGCCTAAAAGTGCTGATAATTCTGCTTTCGACTTATCAATATTTTCTCCGCTTTTAATAGTTTTGCCTGATAGCGAAGAGGTTTTGAGTAAAAATTTATACAGCAATAGTCACTCTTTTAATCAAAGACTAGATATACTTGTTAAAGTAGTAAATGAAATATCTGACCAATATAGTCAATTATCAACGGATGTAAGATATTTTTTACTGTATTACAAGATGCTACAGGGAAAAATTAAATTTGTAGAATCGCAGTTACACATGGCAGACGGATTAAGTAAGTACCCTTACTTAGATATATCGGATCCAGAAATGAGAATTATTCGTCCTCAGATTCGCTCTATGGAGGTAGCTTTATCAATGTCCGAATATATGAATTATCCTTATAGTAAAAGATTTTGGAATAATATTAGTCAGCTAACTGATTGTGAGGTATATTCAATTGTTATGGATAGAAGTAATGCTATAGATTTGAATAAGATAAAAGAGACAGTATCTTCGGCATTAAAATATTACAGAGATATGATTCAAAGTATAGAGCCTTTTAACGAGAAACTCTATGTTTTGACTAGTATCCTAACCTATTCTTATAAGCGGTTACTGGAATTAATGAATCATGATTTACAATATACGATTTCAGGTCGTTCCATAGTAAGGTCGTGCATTGAAAACTATGTGATGACAAAATATTTAATTGCCGAAGAAGAAAAACACAAAAATATTTGGGAAGAATATCAATATTATGGTATTGGTGGATATAAACTAATTTCAGAACGCTATATAGAAAATCAGCCTGAATTAACAAACTCTCATATTAATTTTGAATATCTGAATTTACTAATATCTGAATTTCAAAATAAAGAATTTATAGATATGGATACTAGATATTTCGGAAAAGGGAATATAAGACAAAAGTTTAAACAAGTTGAGGAAGATGATTTATATAAATATCACTATGATTATGATTCTCAATTTGAACATGGACTTTGGGGAGCGATTAGAGAAAGCTCAATTTTGAAATGCAACTCTGCTGGACACCAATTCCACGGTATTCCCGATGTAGACGATATTCAAAAATTGCCCGATGTTAGTCATGGTCTAGTGATGGTTTTAACAAAACATCTATCAGTGATTAAAGAAGTGTTTCCTATTCCAAGTGAGCAAATAGAAGGTGATAGTTTATGCTAGATAGACTAAGACAATCACAAAATGACTATTTAGAGTTACTGAAGAGAGTTAGAGGGGACTTGGACTTAGAGAATGTAGCTTATCATTTAGATAAAATTAGAAATTTTTGGTTTAGAAAACAAAAATTATTAGAGATGTGTAGCCAATATCTCTTTAATAATTCGAACACATATTTTTATACAGCAGTTTCTAAATTTAATATAGATAACTCAGATAAGAACATCCTCTTTGCATTAGGGAATTATCAAATATTTGACGATCCAATACTATCCTATTTAGAAGTAATGGAAAAAGGAAATACAGTACATCAAATAGAAAGATACTTCAAAAAATTAAAAGAAAAAATTGTAGAGTCAATAGATGATTTGATAGTTTTATTAGAAAAAGAGATTCCAAATTTTTACGTATTACCACTAAGATTTTCTAGTTCAACTATCAACAAAGAAAAAGTTGATATCAGACCGTTTATTGAAAACTTCTTTATAGAAGGCATTGATTTTAATAATTTACACAAGTACGAGAATATAGATACTGTGGTCGTACATGAATACTTGTCGCAGATATTACTCTTTGATTATGATGATCCTACACAAGCGATAAAAGACCGTTTGAAACAATATCGAATTGAGTACTCAGATATAGTCCCACAAGATATGAATGATACAGAACTTTTCCGATTTATTATCTATGGCTATTTCAGTCAAGCTATGGATATTTTTCTGACGTCCTACTCTTTCAATATTTCCCCATTCTTTTCTAGATTAATTACATACATAAATTATAATGTTTTCTTATTGAATATCGTGCACAATTCGAAACAAGAAAAACTAGAACATTTGTTAAAAATGTCAAGATTAACCTTACCCATTTGGTTTGAATACGATAAAAAAGGAGTTGAACTAAGTATTTCTGAAATACGTGAAAGAGCAAAAAATATAAACTTTTCAGATCGTATAAGAGAGCTTTATAATGCTCTCGATGATATCAACACCCAGAAGCAGTTGATTACTGAGGTTGAGAATTGTGTAAATTTATTGATAAATTATGAAGGTAGAGGTTACTAGTATGTTGTTTCTCAATAACATAAGCTCCGAAAACGAATTTTTTGTAATCTAATGATAATCCATTGCTTGTAAGATTAGGTTATAAGTATTTATTTCCAACGAAAATGAAGTTTGAATGCTTAATTTAATAGGCTTTTACAGATATTTGATTTTTGTTACCCAAAACCATGCTTGAAAAAAGCTCGTAAAGCTAGCAAATTTTCAAAATGTTAATCAATACGATTATATCAATGTTTTAAAGCATTCAAGAGTCATCTCTTGGGTGCCTTTTTGTTTTGCTTAAAAATTTAAAAACTATGGGAAGCAGCATGATATCGGTACTTTTCAAAGTTTTCATTATGTAGTCTTCAATCTATAAATCTGAGATATTAATACTTTTAATAAAGTTTATTTCTTGTGCACCAAAAATGGTGCGTTTATATTTTTTTTGCTATAATAGAAATAAATAAAAGGAGGGCTCTCATGATTGGAGAAAATATAAAAACATTACGTAAAACACATGATCTCACCCAACCTGAATTCGCAAAGATTATTGGCATCTCTCGAAATAGCCTGAGCCGTTATGAGAATGGAACAAGTTCAGTTTCTACAGAATTAGTAGATCGTATTTGCAAAAAATTTAATGTTTCCTATCTCGATATCGTAGGGGAGGAAAAAATGCTCACACCAGTAGAAGATTATCAGTTAACATTAAAAATAGAATTGATAAAGGAACGAGGAGCGAATGTCTTAGCGCAACTTTATCGTTTTCAAGATGAACAAGTAATTGAATTTGATGATAGTTCTAATCCTTGGGTTCTAATGAGCGATGATCTTTCTGATTTGATTAACACGAAGATTTATCTTGTTGCTACTTTTGAGGAAGTAGAGCGATATAATGGCTATTTGGATGGTATTGAACGTGTGCTAGAACAAGCTGGTCATCTGGTGGTGGCTTAATGAAATTAGATAAATTTAGCCAGGATGACTTTATTAAAGCCTCTAATCGACTCGTTCGTTCTTTAACTCGTGGAAAAACAACTTCATCTCAGCCCAAGGCTATTTTGCTTGGTGGGCAGAGTGGTGCTGGTAAGACAACGATTCATCGTATTAAACAAAGGGAATTTCAAGGAAATATCATTATCATTGATGGAGATAGTTATCGCTCTTTTCATCCGAACTACCCTACTCTACAGGAAAAGTATGGCAAAGATAGTGTGGATTATACCAAAGTATTCGCGGGACAAATGGTTGAATATCTTGTAGATGAGTTGAGTAAACAAGGTTATCATTTATTAATCGAGGGTACATTGAGAACAACCGAAGTTCCTCGGAAAACAGCACAATTATTGACAACTAGAGATTATCAAGTCTCACTTGCACTGATTGCGACTAAGCCTGAATTGTCCTATCTCAGTACTTTGATACGTTATGAGGAGCTCTACGCCATAGAGCCTAGTCAAGCGAGAGCGACTCCCAAAGCACACCATGATGGAATTGTAGAACATTTGGTTGATAACTTACAGGAGTTGGAAAAGGATAAACTTTTTAGTCAAATTCAAATTTATCAAAGAGACCAATCATGTGTTTATGATTCGCAAGTAGACGAAATCTCAGCAGCAGAAGTTCTGCACGAATGCCTATTTGGAAAATGGAATACGGTGGAAAAAGAGATGTTGAAGATAGGGCAGGAAAGGTTGAGGGAGTTAGGTGATAATTGATAAGTGACGCAGGGGTAATTTATGAGTACACTAAAAAAGTAATTTATTTTCATAAATAGACAGCAATAGACAGCAATAAATTTTTTACAGAAGCTAAGGATTTATTGTCCAGAGAAACCAAAATTGTATTAATTGATGAATGTGATAAAGTAAATGCTGCCTTATAAAATGTTTTTTATCAAATGTTTGATGAGGGAGAGTTGGAAGATATAAATTACTTGGTAGATGTTTCCATAGGGTAAAATTCACACCATTTAACTGAAACTTATTCAAATTAGTTGTGAATTTATTTTCAGGAAACACGGGAAAACGTTGATTTTAAAGGAATAACGAAACTTGTTGAAATAAAAATGTATAAAACCAGGCTTGAAAAAGGCTCGTAAAGCATTACAGTTCTCAAAACGTTAATCAATACGATACTATCAACGTTTCAAAGCACTCAAGAGTTTACCTTATGGGTGCTTTTTTCGTGTTTTTTTGAAAAGTTCACCTCAAAGTTTACCTTATTTTCATCTTATTATTTTAGAGACTTTAAGGCAAATTCACCGACTGCCATAGGGACTACATTAGAAGTATTGACATAAATCTGTGTTGTACCTGTATCACTGTGTGTTAGGGCTTCGGAAATGGCTTCTAAGTTCATTCCTGCCTGTTTAGCGAGCGTTGCTCCCGTATGACGTAGTTTGTGTGGTATAGCGTGTGCCAGCTCTTTATGTCGCTTTCTAATGCTTTTCATTTTATTGTTTAGATAGTCAGCATGTAAAGGATTATTGATGTTTCCTTTTGTGTCGATATATGTAAAAACAAATTGTTCTGGATTACTGATGATGCCAAACTTTGCTAGTTCATATTTTTGTTGCTCTTTCTAAGAGGTAAGAAGCTGAAGTAAGTCATTATTAATAGAGAAAAATAGGATAGCAAAAGCTCTATTTCAGGAGAAAATGAAGCAAATATTTCCATAATAAAACGCATACTATCAAGTTTTTTCATACCTGATAGTATGCGTTTTTAGGATTTTAAATCCTGATTGCTTGGCCTCTTTTTCATTATAGTTCCGTTTGATTTATAGTTTCATTAATTCTATGGAGATTCATCATTTTGAGTAATAATAGTACTTCCAGAAGTTATAGATCCCATTACATTCCCAATTTCTATCTTCAAGTGTCTGTATTATATAGTGTGGTCTAAATTCCTCATATCCTGTTAGGATTTGGGTAGAATCATTGATAAGAGACTGTTACAAATCTAGTTAGCTGTATGATTTATGATTATCTACTTTTCTAGTAACCAATCTATAATGTTTTTCTTCTCAATACCATTGTAATTGGCTGTTGGCTGAATCGTATCCATTGTTAATAGATATTTTGGGAATTGATCTTTAATGGCTTCTAGTGGTCTAAGTTCTCTTTCTAGTGTTTCTGGAGCAAGTGTTGTTTCACTGACTTGATAATAAGCGTAGTGACCAACATCAGTTACAACAACAAAATCAACCTCATATTTATCTAAATTACCAACATATACTTGTGAATATCTACGTCTCAATTCCAAATAGACAATATTTTCCAAGATATGGCCAATATCTTCTTTGTGGTCTGGCAATAAGAGGTGTCGTAAACCTAAATCAACGGGATAATATTTTTCTAAGCGTTGCAATAATGCTCTACCTTTTACATCAAAACGTGGAACGGAATAAAAAAGTAAACTGTCTGTCAAAGTCGTCAAATAATTTTCTAAAGTATTATGGGAGATTGAAACACTTTGGCTGACCAGGGTATTACGAATCTTATTTGTTGATATTAAGCTACCTGTACTACTGAGAAGGGTTCGGACAATGCGTTCAATAATAGTAGGATTTGGATTTCCTAATCTAGTTACAATATCATTTAACAGTATGGAGTTATATATTCCTCTTAGATAATCAATTTTTTCAGCGTAAGATGATGTTTGCAATAAGTAAGGGAAAGCACTAAAGAGATAATTGTTAAAAATTTCTGTTGTATTCAGATTCTCTGAGAGAGATTGACCTGATAGGTATTCTTCAAATGACAATGGAAGAACTTCTATCTCAACATAACGCCCAGTCAAGTTTGTAGCTAATTGGCTACTCATAAAGTAGGCGTTGGATCCAGTCAAATAGAGGTCAACATTTGGCAAGATGAATAGACTATCTGCTACCAGTTCAAATTTTTCAACATGTTGAATTTCATCTAAAAAGATATAGTATGTTTTCTCCCCAACTAACTGCTCTTTTATATAAGCGAATAATGTTTGAAAATGTCGCAGGTCATAGTAACTCAAATCTTCGAAATTGATGGATATGATTTGATCTTCGTCTACGCCAGTTGTTAGTAACTCCTCTTTATAGAGTTGAAAAAGCACAGATTTACCAGCTCGTCTAACTCCACTCACAACCTTAATAATTTGTCGGTCACGATGTCTTCTTAAAAAGTCTAAATAATGTGGTCTTTTGATATAGTTCATAATAGATACCTCAAAGATAGTATAATACAAACAGAAATTATTTTCAAATATTTAGAAATAAAACGGAATTTATTTTATTATTTCTAAGTATTTAGAAATAGTGTTTTTCTGCAATTAAAAAATAGTCCATTTTGGTATGGCATGATAGTAAATCTTGTGAGGTTTTGTAGCAAGTATTCAAATAAAAAGCGCATACTATCAGAAGTGTAAAAGCTTGATAGTATACGTTTTATCCTAGAAATATTTACTGGCTGTTTTTCTCAAACTGACTTTTTAAGAAGTTACCTTATCAGCAATTTCAAATAAGTTTATGGTGCTATCTTTGGAAAAACTGTAGAATTTCAAAAATTACTACAGACCTTGAATTTTACTTATCATTTCAATGATTTAGATTGCTTACATTTTGTTTTGATAAGTTTTACGGTAATCTCCAGGAGAAAGCCCAGTCCTTTGTTTAAAAATTTTAGTAAAGTAAGAATAATTATCATACCCTACTTGACAAGATACTTGTGATATCGAGATATTTGTTTGAGATAGGAGAGATTTAGCAGCATTAATGCGCTTATCCGTTATATATTTAACAAGAGTTTCTCCAGTTTCTTTTTTAAAAATTCTAGCTAAATGATCTGCGCTGAGATAAACCATATCTGCTAATATAGAACGATTTATATCTTCATAGTAGTGATGATCTATGTATTCGACGATACGTTGAATACTATTTTTCTGGTTTTCAATGTTTGTTGCAAATTTCTTAGCATGTGACCAGTAATAATCAAAGTAATCCTGGAAAGATTCAATTGAATGAAAGCGTCGTTGGAATAGGAAATCATGAGTGCTGTTTTGGAATAATTTATGAGCTGAAATTCCATTTTGATCTAGATATATTCCTATTTGTTGAGTCCAATCTAGTAAAATTTGTTGTAGTGTGAAAGTAGGAATTTGAGAATTATAGGCAAGTGAATTAACTTTTTCTCTTAATTCGTATTCACTTAAGCTATCTAAAAAAGTAATTGAAAGAGTTTCTGTTTTAAAGGAAGTTGGAAAACTATGTGGAACACATGTAATAGTATTCCAATAAGAAACATATTGTTCATTATAAGTGTAGAGTTCTTTGGTATGAAATAAAATATCAGATATTTTATGGCAACTCTTATATATAATGTTTGAGTATTTACTAAAGTTATTAGAAATTTGAGAATGAATCTCATATGCCAATTTGTCACTACGTTTGGATGAGTCTACTCTAAAGAGACAAACATATTGATCAACCTGGCTTTCCATCTTGAATAGACTTATCAGCTTATAAGAAGGTTGTGAAATTCTTTGAAGTTCTCTTTTTAGTTGAGAAGTCCATGATGGAGTTTCTGCAGAATAATCTTCTTCATTAAGATTGATTGTTAAAATTGCAAGAAAAAAATACTGGTGTTTTTGAAGAATAAAATCTTGTTTGCTTGCTATATTTTCTAGCTCATCAATGCGAGAAATTTGAGGTTTTCTAAGGTAATCATACCAGAAGTTATCTTCTATTTGTAAAAGTGCATCATTTTTTCCGTTTAAGTTATGATTCTCAATTTTACTAATGGCTTTTTGAATAATAAATTCTAATTTTTCAAAGTTAATGGGTTTTAGATAGTATTCGAAGCTTTGTAATTCAATTGCTTTTTGAGCATAGTTGAAGTCGGCGTAATTGGTTAAAAAAATTGTTTTTATATCATATTTTTCATTTCTAATCCACGATAAGAGTTCGAGGCCGCTGCCTTGAGGCATTTCTATATCGCTTATCATGAGATCAATGGGATGCTCTCTAATAATATTTTGAGCTTGAGTGAGGCTATAGGCAACATAAACAGTGTCAATGTGTAGTTTAGCCCAATTTATTTTCTCTCGTAAAGCTTCAATGATAAAGCGATCGTCATCAACTAATAAGATGTTCATTATAACCTCCATCTATAATCTTGTATGGAATAAGTAAAAGAATTTTAGCCCCACCTTCCTCATTATTCTCAAATGCAATACTATAGTCATTAGGATAGAGAAGATTTAAACGTTCGATGGTGTTTGTGATCCCAATATGATGTCCATCTTCTGTTATTAGAGACTGTTTCTGATTTAGTTTTGATAAAATTTCTTCAGAGAAACCTGGACCATTATCCTCGATACAAATCTGAATATAATCTGAGTCCTCAGTTTGTACTTTTTTTATTGATAGTAAAATTGTAAATAAATCCTGAAATGAAAAACCGTGTTTGATTGTGTTTTCAATAAATGTTTGTAAAAGTAATGATGGGACAAGAGTATTTTGTAGGTCATCATTGTAGTTTAGTGAAAAGTAGATGCTATTTCCATATCGAATTCGTTGTATTTCTAAATAATCTTTAATATGCTGAACTTCATCTTTGAGTTCTGAAAAATCTTGATTAGCCATAAATAAATGACGGAGATAATTTGAAGTTAGGATAGTTAACTCTTCAATTTCCTTATAGTTTTTTGTTTGAAGCATACTATGAATCATTGATAACATATTTAAGTAGAAATGCGGTCGGATTTGATTTTTAAGATAATTAAGTTCAATCTTCTTAAGTTCTAGTTGTGAATGGTATTCTCGTATTTTTAATTCTTGCATGTCAAATATTACTTTATTAAGTTTATCATTTGCCTTATCAATTTCTAGTATACCTTCAGATATAAAAAATTCAGAAGGGGGGATGGAGTCCCCAAGTTGAGAAAGTCGTTCAGTGAGTCTTGTTATAGGTTTAATCATCCACTGACGAATATAAAGGATAATGATGATTGATAAAATGGTGATAATGATAGGAACAGCTGATAAAAATACTTCTAAGAGTGTGATATTTCTAAAGACTTCAGCATAATCGACTAAAACATAAATATCGAAAGGTAAATGCGTTTTTTCATTTTGAGCATGAATCAGGTAGTTTTCGGAGGGGATATTGTTAGGCTCTTTTAGAGAAAGTTTACCATTATTTCCAATATTAAGTTTTCTTAGAGGTTTTAGGATATCTTCTGAAGATATGACGGCATAAATGATTTTTCCTTCGTAATGAACAGATTTAACTAAGTATTCGCTGTTTTTAGTAGTTACATTTTTCCATTTACGGTCACTTATATCACTACGCAATGATTTTAGATTTAATTTTAATAGTAGATAATCTTCATATGGAATATAAAGATTGGAGACGTTTATAAAATGTTCAGTACTATCGGTTTCTAATAAGAATGTCATATGAGTTTCATTTTGATATTCAAACTCTGTAAAGCTAGTTTGAACTTTTTTAAGATTTTCTTGATACTCAAGAAACGTTTGTACATGATTTAATTTCTCTAAAGATTCATTATGCGTTATTGTTGAGTACATAAAGCGTTCTACAGAATGTAATTTTTCATTAACAGAGTCAGCATAAATTTCAATTGAACTACGTAGGTGTACTATATTTTGGTTTTTAATAAAATTTCTGGTTATGTTACTCATAGCAATATTGATTAAAATATTTATCAATAGTAGTACAAGTAGGAGTTTAAAGAAAAAATGAATGGAATGTTTTTTTGATAAGTCGTGATTTAATTTCATATACTATTCTCCTACTAAAATTATAGCACTTTGAAAATATGATATCATGTAACAAAACAGATATGTTTTATCAAGATGTCGGAAAAGTAATAGTTTTTAAAATTAAAAAACTGAAAAATTGATAAACCTAGTCCAAAAAGTTCTATTAAGGGAATTCTATATGGTGTAAAATAATCGTAGAAAATCAGATGGGAGGAAAAACATGAAAGTAGCATCTCAAATTCATAAAATAAAATTAAAGCATAGTATTCCGTTATATATATTACTTTTTCCTTCAATATTGCTATTAATTTTATTTTCCTATATTCCCATGTTGGGACTAATTATTGCATTTAAAGACTATTCACCAGCCAATGGTATCTTTGCTAGTCAGTGGGTAGGATTTAAGTACTTTACTCAATTTTTCTCATCATTCCAATTCGGGACAACTATGTTCAATACATTAAAAATTTCACTTTATAGTATTGTAGTAGGATTTCCCTTGCCTATTATACTAGCTATCATTAGTAATCAGTTAAGAGTTGGGAAATTTAGAAAAATATTTCAAGTGACAACTTACTTACCCCATTTTATCTCTACAATGGTTATGTGTGGGATGATTATCTTATTTTTATCTCCTACTAGTGGTTTGTTAGCGAATGTATTTAAGTCTGTTGGAATTACTATTCCAGATTTTTTATCAAAACCTAGTAATTTTGCAGGTGTTTATGTTTGGAGTGATGTATGGCAACATATTGGTTGGGATAGTATTATTTATCTGGCGGCGCTTTCTGCAATTGATCCTACATATTATGAGGCTGCAACTATGGATGGTGCCTCTAGGTTACAAAAAATTCGGCATATAGAATTACCATTGCTTTTGCCGACTGCTATGATTTTATTAATATTAAGAGCAGGTAGTTTATTAAGTGTAGGTTTTGAGAAAGTGTTACTACTACAGAATCCTCTTAATTTAGCAGGAAGTGAGATAATTTCGACCTATGTTTATAAAGTTGGTATGGTGAACTTTCAGTATAGTTATTCGACAGCTATAGGGTTATTTAACACCGTAGTCAATCTAATAATTTTGTTATCTGTTAACTGGTTCTCGAAAAGATATACTAGAACGGGTCTTTTTTAAAGGAAGGAGTGCTCAAGGTGAAATGGTTTCATAAATCAAGAAAAACAAACTCTGAATTATTATTTGATATAGTTACCTATGGTTTAGCAATTTTCCTTATCCTGTTAATTGTTTATCCGTTATGGTTTGTAGTGATTGCATCTTTTAGCAATCCTTCAGATGTTGCAAATGGGAAGGTATGGTTTATTCCAAGAGAATGGAAATTAGATGGATATTTACGTCTTATTCAACAACCTTTATTTTTACGTAGCTATCTAAATACAATTTTATATACTGTTGTTGGGACCTTGGTTGCTTTAGTAGTCAATATTCCAGCTGGTTATGCTTTATCTAGAAAAGAATTAGTTGGTAGAAAGTGGATGAGTATTCTATACATAATCCCTATGTTTGTATCAGGTGGCTTGATTCCTACCTACTTAACAGTAAAGAATGTTGGCCTAATTGATACATTTTGGGTAATGGTAATACCTTTTGCAGTTTCATCATACAATATTATTGTTGCTAGAACTTTCTTTAATAATAGTATTCCAGACGGGATGTGGGAGGCTGCGCAAATTGATGGCTGTGGTACAATTCGTTATTTTATTAAAATAGTTGTTCCGTTATCAAAAGCTATTATAGCAGTTATTGGACTTTGGACTGCAGTTGGTATTTGGAATTCGTGGTTTAATGCTTTAATTTATTTAACGAATGAAAATTTACAACCATTGCAATTAATTTTACGACGTTTACTAATTAGTAATCAAATGTTACAATCGCAAGCAACAGGAGAAGTGGCATCAGATCTTCGTATCAAAGCCGATATGATGAAATATGCAGCAATTGTTATTTCAACCGCTCCGATTATGTTGCTATATCCCTTTGTTCAAAAATATTTTAATCAAGGTGTAATGATTGGCGCCTTGAAAGAATAGGAGAAAAACATGAAAAATAAATCATTTACATATTTGTTCTTAGGAACAGTTACACTTGCTGGCTTAACAGCCTGTGCAAATTCCAATAATGCGAATAAGGACGATAAGTCTGGAGAAGATTCTTATAAAATCACAACTGTTCGTTGGTCTGACTGGGGGGAAGATTATCATAAAGGTTTTCTAACTGATTCTGCCAAAGAATCAGGTATCGATGTTAAATGGGATACACTTGTAGCCGCAGATTGGGCAGATAAGAAATCTGTTTTGGTTGCTAGTGGAGATTTACCAGATGCATTTTTAGGTTCAAATGCTTTTACAGATTCAGAAATTGCTCAGAACCAATCTTTATTTATTCCATTGGAAGATTTAATCAAGGAAAACATGCCCAATTTAACTAAGGCTATGGAGAAAGAACCTAAGATTAAAGCTATGATTACTTCACCAGATGGTCATATCTACAGTCTACCTAAAAAATTACCGATGCGTCCTACTGTAGCTAATCAGCTATTTATTAATAAAAAGTGGCTGGATAATTTAGGATTAAAGGTTCCAGAAACTTATGATGATTTAGTAAAAGTATTACAAGAATTTAAGGATAAAGATGCGAATGGAAATGGAGATGTTTCTGATGAAATTCCATTTGGAGCAGGAAACTTTGATCCAACATTCTCATATATTCTTCCGTTCAATAATCGTTTAGGTGCAGATAATACGTATGAAATGTCTGTAAAAGATGGAAAACCAGTCTACCTTCGTACAGAAGAAAGTTATAAACAAGGGATTGCAGCAATGCACGAATCTTATAAAAAAGGTTTGATTGATCCGGAAATCTTTACAGAAGATACCTCTATGAGTGTAGCAAAACGTATGGATAAGGGAGTATCTAGAGTAGGTGTTTCTAGTGGTTGGACAGCAGATGCAACGTTTGGCTTACATTCAAGTGAGTATATTGCTCTACCTGCTTTAAAAGGTATGGATGGAAAACAATATGTCTTTTCTGATCCAGATCATTACAACTATGGTCGAAATGAAATTTTGATTACAAATAAGAGCAAAAATCCTGCTAAATTATTGAAATGGTTGGATAAATTATATACAGATGAAGCAAGTATTCAGAATTTCTATGGATCATTTGGAATAGCTACTGAAAAGAATGGTGATAAGTTTAAAGTGTTACCTCCTAAAGATGGTAAATCAGCTGATGAATGGGCATGGATTAATTCACTTCGAGATTTTGGTCCTAAATACGTAAGCGATGATATCAATAGTCGCGTAGAAATCGATCAAACACAAGGTGATGGATTGAAATTGAAGATGGACCAAGATTTGAAACAATTTGCGTTGCCAGCTTACCCTAATGTGATCTATTCACAAGAAGAGCTTAACAAATTATCATCAATCTATGTTAGCATTGAATCCTATGTCAAACAACAAGCATCTAAATGGGTAGTTGAAGGTGGCATAGAAAAAGAATGGGACTCATACAAAGAAACTCTTAAGAATATGGGATTGGACGAATTTATGAAGATTCAACAGGAAGCATATAATCGTTACCAAAAAGAAGTAAAAGAGTAATACTTTATATGAACTCTTGGTTGTATAAACAAGGGACTAGCTAATTACAGGAAGCGAGACTGATAACATCAAATGATCTCGCTTCCTTTATTCTAATTTTTAAAGAAATTTGGAAATGTTTTTTAAATAATTTAGGTAATATTTTTGTGCAACTGACATTCTAAAATATAGAGTTAAGACGATTGATTTTATGGAGAATATATTATGCAAAAATTATTTTCATTAGATGGAAAAGTGGTTAGAATTTTAACTTTTTTGACAGATTTAATTATTTTAAATACTCTATTTATTGTTAGTTGTATTCCAATAGTTACAATTGGGGCATCATTAACTTCTCTTACGACAATGTGGTATCGTATTTTAAAAGGTAAAGATACCGATATTGCTTATCATTATTTTCGGATCTTTAGACGAAATTTTAAACAGTCAACTTTTATTTGGTTGTTTATCCTCCTAATAGAATTACTTTTATATGTGAACTATTGTCTTTGGGGCTATTCAAGTTTATTTTCAGAGTATAGTTTATTGTTAGTGTTGCCCTTTTTATTTGTTATAATACTTTTGATGAGTGTTATTTTTCCCTATATTGGTCTATTTAAAGATAATCTAAAAAATAGTATTGTAAATAGCGTATTAATTTGTATTTTAAATCCAATACAAGCTATCATGTTGGTTTTATTTAATATTTCTGTACTGTATATGAGTTTTAGTAGTCCAGAACGAGTTTTAACAGCTATTTACGTATTTACATTTGGGGGATTTGCTTTTTGCGGATTGATGAATGTAACGATAACAAATAAAATGTTTGATAAGGTAAAGAAATTTACTAAAAGGAGGAAAACAAATTGAAAATTTTTAAGGGAGAGTTTTATCGAATCTCTGTATTAACAGACAAGCTAGTAAGGTTAGAGTACTCTCAAACTGGAAGTTTTGAGGATAGAACGACACAACTTATCTATAATAGAGATTTTGGCCAAGTTTCGTTAAATTATATAGAGACACCAAACGTACTAGATATTATGACGGACTATTTTCATCTGCACTTTAATAAAGGAGAATTTAACGCCGAAAATTTATTTATAGAATTAAAAGGAAATTTTGCCGTATATGGTAGTCGCTGGTATTTTGGTGAATCTATTGAAACGTTAAAAGGAACAGCGCGGACTCTGGATAAGGCAGATGGCTCAATCTCGTTAGAAGATGGAATTATTAGTCGAAGTGGTATAGCCTTATTGGATGATTCTCAAGGATTTATTTGGGATGAACAGTCTGGTTATATTGAGAGAGAAAATCAAATTGACCTCTATTTCTTTGCCTATGGGCATGATTATAGAGGAGCAATCAGAGACTTTTACCATTTGACTGGCTCAACACCTTTGTTACCAAGATATGCTTTAGGTAATTGGTGGAGTAGGTATTGGCCTTATACGTCGGATGAATATTTGAATTTAATAGACAGATTTAAAACAGAGAAAATTCCATTATCTATCGGTGTTTTAGATATGGATTGGCACATAACTGAAATTCCAGCCCGTTTTGGAAGTGGCTGGACAGGATATAGCTGGAATAAAAACTTAATACCTAATCCAGAACAGTTATTGCAAGAACTTCATGATAGGAAGTTAAAACTTTCCTTAAATGTCCATCCTGCTGATGGTATACGGGCTTATGAAGAAGCTTATCCTAGAGTCGCAAAACGATTGGGGTTAAATGTAGAATTAGAAGAACCTGCTATTTTTGATTTTTTTAATCCCTCTTTTAGGGAAGCTTACTTTAAAGATGTTCATTATAAGCTAGAAAAGCAGGGAGTAGATTTTTGGTGGATTGACTGGCAACAAGGGACTCAAGGTATGTTGGATCCACTATGGCTTTTAAACCACTATCACTATCAAGATAGTTGTAAAAATTCAGAAGGCGGTTTGATTTTATCAAGGTATGCAGGACCTGGTAGTCACCGATACCCTGTTGGTTTTTCAGGAGATACCATTATTAGTTGGAATTCCTTAAGATTTCAACCTTATTTTACAGCGACAGCATCTAATATCGGTTATAGTTGGTGGAGTCATGATATCGGTGGACACATGTTGGGGGATTATGACGAAGAGTTACAAACTAGATGGCTACAGTTTGGTGTTTTTAGTCCGATTACTCGATTACATAGTTCTAGAAGTTCCTTTAATAGTAAAGAACCTTGGTTTTTTTCAGAAACAACATCTAAAATTATGAAGAAATACCTTCGTTTGAGACATCAGATGATTCCATATCTATATACCATGAATGTACAGACACACGAGGAAGGTGCCCCATTAATCAGCCCAATGTATTATTTCTACCCAGAGAATGATGAGAGCTATAATGTTCCAAATCAATACTTTTTTGGAACAGAACTGATGGTGGCTCCCATTGTAGAAAAGATGGACTTGGCATTCCAATCTGCAAAAGTGGATGTATGGTTCCCTGAAGGTGAATGGTATGACTTCTTTTCAGAGAAAAAATATACAGGTGGTGTGAAGTTGAGTGTTTATAGAGACATTTCGACTATACCTGTGTTTGCAAAAAGTGGTGCAATCATTCCCTTGGTTGGTTCTGAGATAGATATGGGTGTTGATTTACCTGAAGTTGTAGATTGGTATGTATTCCCAGGCAAGCAACATTCTTTTGAAATGATTGAAGATCAAAATGGTCAAAGATATAAAACAAGATTATCAATCGATTGGGAAATAGGGATGGTAGAGTTAACATTACAAGGAGATTCTAGTATCGTTCCAAGCAATAGAAGGCATAGAATTCATTTTAAAGGAACGAATGTGTCTATGATTGAATTGCCAAATAAGAATGATACAGCTAGATTTGAATGGAAAGATAATAAAATACCATCTCTGAATGATGAAGTTTTTAGACTACTAAAGACTGCTTCTCTTCCATATGAATTAAAAGATAGATTGTTAAATCAATTCATCAATGCCAAAAATTCTCATGAGTTAATGAATATCTTGCATCATCAGGATAAGGAATTGAGAGGGCGTTTGTTGGAAATGATATTTACTAGCGAAAACTAATTGAGAAATTTCGTACACAATTTCTATTATTTAATTGCTAATTATTTATTTTTCATATGTAATAGTTTTACATCTCTATGCTTATTGACTTGTATTTTAGTAATTACAAGTTTGACATAGGGATGTTTTTGTTTACTGAAGAGGAAAGGATAAGTATGTTTCAAGTTTTGAAACATTTTTAAACTAAACAAGAGCAAATTTTTAAATGTGATTTTTCAACGTAACTTCCACTTGCCTGACCGAAGTGGAAGTTAGTCTGAAATGGATTTTTATGATGGAATTAAGTATGAGACGTGTGATTTTTTCAGAAAATTTTCTAAAATAAACAGGATTTGTTTGACATTTGTTTGAAAATTCTGTAAAATGAATTATTATATCATTAAAGGAGAATATATATGGAAAAACAGAAAACATTTTTTGGACATCCTATGGGCTTGTCCACCCTCTTCTTTACAGAGATGTGGGAACGCTTTTCTTACTATGGGATGCGAGCTATCCTACTTTACTATATGTACTATAGTGTGCAAGATGGTGGGTTGGGGATGGAGAAGACCACAGCTGCATCGGTTATGGCGATTTATGGCTCGCTGGTATTTTTGTCCTCGGTTGTCGGTGGTTTTGTCAGTGACCGTATTTTAGGAAGCCGTAAGACTGTCTTTTACGGTGGGATTTTGATTATGCTAGGGCATATTGCTTTGGCAACACCTTTTGGACAAGTGGCTCTCTATCTTTCTATTGCCTTGATTATCTTTGGAACTGGATTTTTAAAACCCAATATCTCAGATATGGTGGGGGGGATTTATGAGAAAGAGGATGATAGACGGGATGCAGGTTTTAGTATCTTTGTCTTTGGTATTAACTTAGGTGCCTTCGTTGCCCCTTATTTAGTGGGTTATCTAGGTCAGGAAGTTAATTTCCATCTAGGTTTCTCATTAGCTGCTATTGGGATGTTCTTTGGTCTGGTGAAGTATGTTTTAGATGGGAAGAAATATCTGCCTGAATCAAGTCTTTACCCCACTGATCCACTTTCACAGAAGGACCAGCAGACCTTGATTAAACGCTTGCTACTTACACTTGTCATGGTTATTCTCGTGGTTATAGGTTTAGTCTTTACTCACCAGTTTAATGTGGATATGATTGTTAATATCTTTACAGTGATTGCTGTAATTATTCCAATCTACTATTTCTTCAAGATTTTATCTAGTCAGAAAATAACTGCCACTGAGAGATCCCGAGTATTTGCCTACATTCCTCTATTTATCGCTGGAGTACTCTTCTGGTCTATTGAGGAACAGGGTTCTGTTGTTCTCGCTCTATTTGCGGATGATCAAACTCGACTTTACTTTAATGTATTTGGGAATCAAATTCATTTCCCATCTAGCTTTTTCCAAAGTATCAACCCACTTTTCATTATGATTTATGTGCCGATTTTTGCATGGTTGTGGGGGAAAATGGGTAAAAAGCAACCGTCCTCTTCTAAGAAATTTGCTTACGGTTTATTAGCAGCAGGTTTATCCTTCTTGTGGATGATGTTACCAGGGATGCTCTTTGGGACAGATGTTAAGGTCAGTCCTCTCTGGTTGATTATGAGTTGGGCTATTGTGATTGTAGGGGAAATGTTGATTTCGCCGATTGGTCTATCAGTCACTACAAAGTTAGCACCAAAATCCTTCCAAGCACAAATGATGTCTATCTGGTTCTTGAGTAATGCTGCTGCACAAGCTATCAATGCTCAAATTGTAAAATTTTATACAAGCGGAACTGAAGTTGCTTACTATGGAATTGTTGGAGGAATTACGATTGTATTCGGTATTATCTTACTCTTCTACGTTCCACGTATTGAAAAACTAATGTCTGGTATCAAATAGAGAAAAACTGGAATTTCTGTAGGGATTCTAAAAGTTAGATCAATTATTTATTCAAAGGATTTAGTTCGGTATTGTACAGGGCTAGGTCCTTTTAGTTTGATGAAAACTCATGATGTTTATGATATTCCTAGTAGACATTTGTTCACTTTTTTTATATCAGTCAAAGCTAATCAAAAAATCTCACTATTCATTAGGTTAAAGGAGACCTGATCAAAGTGAGATTGTAAAATTATAGTAGATTTTGTATTGCCTCTTCAATTTGTTTTAGGTCTGTTTTTGAAGAGAAGCGTTCAAAGACCTGCCCATCACGACCGATGAGAAATTTAGCGAAATTCCATTCGATTCGTTTTCCTAGTGGACCAGATTTCTGGTCTTTCAACCAAACATAGAGGGGATCTGCCTCCTTACCGTTGACCTTGATCTTGGCAAAACGTGGGAAAGTGGTTTGATAATGTAGGCTACAGAAGGCGTTGATTTCCTCTGCATTACCTGGTGCTTGTCCCATAAACTGATTGCAAGGGAAGTCTAAAATCTCAAAACCTTGTTCTTGATAGCGATCATAGAGTTCTTGAAGTCCTTGGTACTGGGGCGTTAAACCACATCCAGTAGCAGTGTTGACAATCAAGAGTACCTTACCACGATAGGCATCTAGTGAGATTTCTTGATTGTCTTGGTTCAAGACTGAAAAATCGTATAGTGAAGTCATTGCCTGCTTTTCTCCTTCTGTTTGGTATTTTTTGGAGTTTTCTCCTCCTGAAGTGATAGAAATCCGTAGGTCAGGGTTCCAAAAATGCTACCGATAATCAGGCCATACATCAGGAGAGGAACACTTTTATCGAATTGCATGAGCAACTTCGCAAAATCTGAAAGGGACATCTGCTGAACGAAGACTTTATGAAAGATGAGTAGGGTAAAGAGGCCAATCTGAAGACCGATAAACACAACCCAGCTTCGAAATTTGATTTGGGCTTTGCTGTAGGTTTTGAGGATAATTTCTGACTTGTCATCTTTTTCCAGATGGAGTTCTTTGACGGCTCTTTGAGTTTTTAAAGTAATGAAAAAAATGAGTCCAGAGTAAACGTAGGGCATGGCATAGCGAACGGCCTCTATGAAGCGTCCAAATAACAGATAAAACAAGAAGAGAAAGAAGGAAGAATAAACGATTTGAACCATAGAACGGGCACAAGCCTTGTAGATAATCTCTTGTCGGCATTCATCAAAAGGGCCCTGAATGTGAAAGAGATTTCGAAGTAGGCGAGTGGTGAAGTCTTCTTTTTTCATGCTAGTAACCTCCTAAATGAGCGGTTTTACTGACTTTCTTTTACGAATTGATAGAGATAATAAAGATAAATGATGGAAGAAAGGCTAGCGATAGTCAGCAGTAAATAATATTTCCAATCGCTTGATATGAGCATCAGTTGTGGAAAAGATAGAATCATAAAGCACAGTGCTAAGTTGAGTATGCGTGTTTTTTGGGAGTCAATCTTTAGATAAGTTAGTCCTTTGTTGAGGGCTGGAATAAAGACTAGAAGGAGGAATATCTCGCTGAATGGCAAGTTCCCTGAAACGATGATGAAGATGAGAAGAGAACTGAACAAAAGATGATAGGTAAGTAAAGTTAGTAATGATTTCATAGGTACCTCCTAATCCTGGTCTTTTTTATACTCAATGAAAATCAAAGAGCAAACTAGGAAACTCGCCGCAGGCTGTACTTGAGTACGGCAAGGCGACGTTGACGCGGTTTGAATTTGATTTTCGAAGAGTATTAGCTCTTGCAATACGAAGTGAGACGATAATATGTATCATCACTCCGAAAAAGAAAGCTCCCAGTATAGTTTTAAAAATATGTTTTGTATTTAGAAGAGAAGTGATAAAATTTGGATTTTCACTTGTTAGGGTATCAATGGGTTGAATTATAAAAAATATTATTGTTCCATAAATCGAACCTGCTTTCAGACCAGGATAACGTAACTGTTTCTTTTCTTTTTTCATGAGTTTCCTCCTAATCCTCATCTTGATTTTTCTTAGTTTTTGCAATGCGACGGGAGATGAGGAACTGTATGCTCGCACCGAAGAAAATAGAACCGAGAATGCTTGATACACCATTTCTTATAGTGAGGAGAGACTGAAAATAGTCCTGACCTTCACCTATTAGTATACTGAGAAGAGGAGTTATAAAAAACATCCATAGACCAAAGAACAAACCTGCTTTAAGACCTGGGTAGTGTAGTTGCTTACTTTCTTTCTCGCTCAGCATATCTGGATCAATAGCTGTAATCCCTGTTTTTTTCATTTGGTAGGTGACATAGCCAGCAGCGATGAGGGCAATCACTAAAATCAGAGGAGGATAGACCAGAGCCACTAGCTGAGGAAATTTATAGGCTAGAACGAGCGGAATAAGATTGCCGAAAATCATCAGATAAAAGAGGAAGATAAAGACTTGATTGCCGATACGATCAGCCTCGCGTCGTTTGTATTCGTCAAGTGGATCAGAAATACCGTATGTGCGCTTGATCAGTTTTTCAGTGAAGGTTTCTTTTTTCATAAGTTGGCTCCTTTTTTAAAAATTATCCTCCCAAAAGAGACTGTTGAGGTCAGTTTGGAGGCTGCGGGCGAGATTGAGACAGAGTTCCAGGGTTGGATTGTACTTGTCGTTTTCAATCATATTGATGGTTTGTCTCGAGACACCGATATCCTTGGCTAGCTCGAGCTGGGAAATACCCAATTCCTTGCGAAATTCTTTCACACGATTCATCTGGTCTCCTTTCTAATTTGTGTCGCATATATTTGACTACATTATATTCTTCTATAGAGTGAATGTCAAGCATATTTGACATATTTCTTAAAGAAATCTTACTTGTTTTTGGCCTATTTGTCTGACTAGTGCAAGCTGGTCGGATTTGTGGTAAAATAGATAGGATATGACAAAAGAATTTCATCATGTAACGGTCTTGCTCCACGAAACGATTGATATGCTCGACGTAAAACCTGACGGTATCTACGTTGACGCGACTTTGGGTGGAGCAGGCCATAGCGAGTATTTATTAAGTAAATTAAGTGAAAAGGGCCATCTCTATGCCTTTGATCAGGACCAGAATGCCATTGACAATGCGCAAAAACGCTTGGCACCCTACATTGAGAAGGGAATGGTGACCTTTATCAAGGATAACTTCCGTCATTTACAGGCACGTTTGCGCGAAGCTGGTGTTCAAGAAATTGATGGAATTTGTTATGACTTGGGAGTGTCTAGTCCTCAATTGGACCAGCGTGAGCGTGGTTTTTCTTATAAAAAGGATGCGCCACTGGACATGCGGATGAATCAGGATGCTAGTCTGACAGCCTATGAAGTGGTGAACCACTATGACTATCATGACTTGGTTCGTATTTTCTTCAAGTATGGTGAGGATAAATTCTCTAAACAGATTGCGCGTAAGATTGAGCAAGCTCGAGAAGTCAAGCCTATCGAGACTACGACTGAGTTAGCAGAGATTATCAAGTCGGCCAAACCTGCCAAGGAACTTAAGAAGAAGGGGCATCCTGCTAAGCAAATTTTCCAGGCTATTCGGATTGAAGTCAACGATGAGCTGGGAGCCGCAGATGAATCTATCCAGCAGGCTATGGAGATGTTGGCTCTAGATGGTAGAATCTCAGTGATTACCTTCCATTCGCTAGAAGACCGCTTGACCAAGCAATTGTTCAAGGAAGCTTCAACGGTTGAAGTTCCCAAAGGTTTGCCCTTCATCCCAGATGATCTCAAGCCCAAGATGGAATTGGTATCCCGTAAGCCAATCTTGCCAAGTGCAGAAGAATTAGAAGCCAATAACCGCTCGCACTCAGCTAAGTTGCGCGTGGCCAGAAAAATTCACAAGTAAGAGGGGAAAAATGGTAGATAAAAAAGAAACAACCAGTCAATTCTTGCAGAATCGTATAAAAAAATTCTCCCGTGTGGAGAAGGCTTTTTATCTTTCCATTGCGTTTACAGCTCTTGTTTTGGCGCTTAGTATTATCTTTATGCAGACTCGACTCCTACAAGTACAAAATGATCTGACAAAAATCAATGCGCAGATAGAGGAGAAAAAGACAGAATTAGATGATGCCAAACAAGAGGTAAATGAATTGTTGAGGGCAGAACGCTTGAAAGAAATCGCAAATTCTAAGGACTTAAAATTGAATAACGAGAATATTCGATCAGCGGAGTAAGATATGAAGTGGACAAAAAGAATAACCCGATTTGCGATTAGAAACCGTAAATCTCCAGCAGAAAACCGTAAAATAGTAGGGAAGTACATCAGCTTGTTAGCTGTCGTACTTTTCGCTGTCTTTTTGGTTAATTTTGCTGTTATTATCGGGAGTGGTAGTAAATTTGGAACGGATCTAGTCAAAGAGGCCAAGAAAGTTCACCAAATAACCCGTACAGTCCCTGCCAAACGTGGGACTATTTATGACCGAAATGGAGTCCCGATTGCTGAGGACGCAACCTCCTATAATGTCTATGCTGTTATTGATAAAAAATACAAATCAGCAACTGGTAAAATTCTTTATGTAGAAGATGCCCAGTTTAATAAGGTAGCAGAGGTTTTCCATAAGTATCTGGATATGGACGAGGCTTATGTTAAAGAACAATTGTCTCAACCGAATCTGACTCAAGTTTCTTTTGGTGCCAAAGGAAATGGGATTACCTATGCCAATATGATGGCTATTAAAAAGGATTTGAAAGACGCTAGTGTTGAAGGAATTGACTTTACAACTAGCCCTAACAGAAGCTATCCAAATGGACAATTCGCTTCTAGTTTTATTGGTTTAGCTCAACTCCATGAAAATGAAGATGGGAGCAAGAGTTTGCTGGGAACTTCTGGGATGGAGAGTTCCTTGAACAGTATTCTTGCAGGGAAAGACGGTATTATTACCTATGAAAAAGATCGTCTGGGTAATATTGTCCCTGGAACAGAACAAGTTTCCCAGCAAACGGTAGATGGCAAGGATGTTTATACAACTATTTCCAGCACCCTTCAGTCCTTCATGGAGACCCAGATGAATGCCTTTCAAGAAAAAGTAAAAGGCAAGTATATGACAGCAACCTTGGTCAGTGCCAAAACAGGGGAAATTCTTGCAACAACGCAACGGCCGACCTTTGATGCCGATACTAAGGAAGGGTTGACCAAGGACTTTGTTTGGCGTGATATCCTCTATCAAAGCAACTATGAGCCAGGGTCAACTATGAAGGTCATGACACTAGCTGCTGCTATTGACAATAACACTTTCCCAGGAGGAGAAGTTTTCAATAGTAGTGAATTAAAAATAGCGGATGCGACAATTCGAGATTGGGATGTTAATGGTGGTTTGACGACTGGTGGGATGATGACTTTCTTACAAGGTTTCGCTCACTCCAGTAATGTTGGAATGAGTCTACTTGAACAAAAAATGGGAGATGCTACTTGGTTGGATTATCTAAACCGCTTTAAGTTTGGGGTGCCGACGCGTTTTGGTCTGACTGATGAGTATTCAGGTCAATTGCCTGCAGATAATATTGTTGATATTGCCATGAGTGCATTTGGTCAGGGGATTTCTGTAACGCAGACCCAGATGCTACGTGCTTTTACAGCCATTGCCAACGATGGAGTTATGCTGGAGCCAAAATTTATAAGTGCTATTTATGATACTAACAATCAGTCTGTACGAAAGTCTCAAAAAGAGATTGTAGGAAAACCTGTATCTGAAGATGCAGCAAGCTTGACTCGTACTAACATGATATTAGTTGGGACGGACCCTCTATATGGAACTATGTATAATCACTACACAGGAAAGCCAATTATAACAGTTCCTGGACAAAATGTAGCAGTTAAATCCGGTACGGCTCAAATCGCTGATGAGAAAAATGGAGGATACTTGGTTGGTTCTACCAATTATATTTTCTCAGTTGTGACTATGAATCCTGCTGAAAATCCTGATTTTATCTTGTATGTAACGGTTCAACAGCCTGAGCATTATTCAGCTGCCCAGTTGGGAGAGTTTTCCAATCCAATCTTGGAGCGGGCTTCAGCGATGAAAGAATCTCTGAACCTTCAATCTCCAGCTAAGAATTTAGATCAAGTGACGACAGAATCTTCGTATGCAATGCCTAGCATCAAGGATATTTCACCTGGTGATTTGGCGGAAGCCTTACGTCGAAATATTGTGCAACCAATCGTTGTTGGTACTGGAACAAAGATTAAAGAGACTTCTGTAGAAGAAGGAAAAAATCTTGCACCAAACCAACAAGTTCTCCTTTTATCGGATAAGGTAGAAGAAATTCCAGATATGTATGGCTGGAAAAAAGAGACTGCTGAGACCTTTGCTAAATGGTTGGATATTGAACTGGAATTTGAAGGTTCAGGTTCCGTTGTTCAGAAGCAAGATGTTCGGACTAATACAGCTATCAAAAACATTAAAAAAATTAAATTAACTTTAGGAGACTAATATGTTTATTTCTATTAGTGCTGGAATTGTGACATTTTTACTAACTTTAGTAGGAATTCCGGCCTTTATCCAATTTTATAGAAAGGCGCAAATTACAGGCCAGCAGATGCATGAGGATGTCAAACAGCATCAGGCAAAAGCTGGCACGCCAACTATGGGGGGACTTGTTTTCCTCATTGCTGCAGTTGTGGTGAGTTTCCTTGTTGCTCTTTTTTCAAAACAATTGACCAATAATGTGGGAATGATTTTGTTCATCTTGGTACTTTATGGACTTGTCGGATTTTTAGATGACTTTCTCAAAGTCTTTCGCAAAATCAATGAGGGGCTAAATCCCAAGCAAAAATTGGCTCTTCAGCTTTTAGGTGGAGTTATCTTTTATCTTTTCTATGAGCGTGGGGGTGATATCCTGTCTGTATTTGGTTATCCAGTTCATTTGGGATTTTTCTATATTTTCTTTGCTCTTTTCTGGCTAGTCGGTTTTTCAAATGCAGTAAACTTGACAGACGGAATTGATGGTTTAGCTAGTATTTCCGTTGTGATTAGCTTGTCTGCCTATGGAGTTATTGCATATGTGCAAGGTCAGATGGATATTCTTCTAGTGATTCTTGCCATGATTGGTGGTTTGCTTGGTTTCTTCGTCTTTAACCATAAGCCTGCCAAGGTCTTTATGGGAGATGTGGGAAGTTTGGCCCTAGGTGGAATGCTGGCAGCCATCTCTATGGCCCTCCACCAAGAATGGACTCTCTTGATTATTGGAATTGTTTATGTCTTTGAAACAACTTCGGTCATGATGCAAGTCAGTTATTTCAAAATGACTGGTGGCAAACGTATTTTCCGTATGACGCCTGTGCATCACCATTTTGAACTTGGAGGATTGTCTGGTAAAGGAAATCCTTGGAGCGAGTGGAAGGTTGACTTCTTCTTTTGGGGAGTAGGACTTCTAGCAAGTCTCTTGACACTAGCAATTTTGTATTTGATATAAGAATGGCACCCTGATGTTTCAGGGTGTTTTTGATTTTTAAAAAAATATTGGTCAATTAAAGTCAAATATCTTGACCTTTTCTGACTAATGTAGTATATTATGAACGTAAGGTAAATGAAAGCCTTACTAGAACGCTTATTTAAAGTGAAATAGAAAGAGGTGGGTCTATGTTTAATCTAGAAATCTTCAGAAGTAAAGATAGTCTACTCCTGCTTGAAAAAGAAAAACCAGAAATAGTACGTAGAGTAGCAATTTAGCTAGTCTAAATTTTTTAAACCAAAGATCAAAGATAGTCAATATCAGTAATAATAACTAAATAAATAAAAAGAGGTAAAGAATATGAACAACAACTTTAATAATTTTAATAACATGGATGATTTATTTAACCAATTGATGGGTGGTATGCGAGGATACAGTTCTGAAAATCGCCGTTACTTGATTAATGGACGTGAAGTGACACCTGAGGAATTTGCTCACTATCGTGCGACTGGTCAATTACCAGGAAATGCAGAAGTTGATGGAAAAATGCCACAACAGGCATCAGGTATGAAACAAGACGGTGTGCTTGCTAAACTAGGTCGTAACTTGACAGCAGAAGCTCGTGAAGGCAAGTTGGATCCTGTTATCGGACGAAACAAGGAAATTCAAGAGACATCTGAAATCCTTTCACGCCGTACCAAGAACAATCCTGTTTTAGTCGGAGACGCAGGTGTTGGTAAGACAGCAGTTGTCGAAGGTTTGGCACAAGCCATTGTGAATGGTGATGTTCCAGCTGCTATTAAGAATAAGGAAATTATTTCCATTGATATCTCAGGTATTGAGGCTGGGACTCAATACCGTGGTAGCTTTGAAGAAAACGTTCAAAACTTAGTCAATGAAGTAAAAGAAGCGGGAAATATCATTCTCTTCTTTGATGAAATTCACCAAATTCTCGGTGCTGGTAGCACTGGTGGAGACAGTGGTTCTAAAGGGCTTGCGGATATTCTCAAGCCAGCTCTCTCTCGTGGAGAATTGACAGTGATTGGGGCAACAACTCAAGACGAATATCGTAACACCATCTTGAAGAATGCTGCTCTTGCTCGTCGTTTCAACGAAGTGAAGGTCAATGCTCCTTCAGCAGAGGATACTTTTAAAATCCTTCAAGGAATTCGTGATCTCTATCAACACCACCACAATGTCATCTTGCCAGACGAAGTTTTGAAAGCGGCGGTGGATTATTCTGTTCAGTATATTCCTCAACGTAGCTTGCCAGATAAGGCTATTGACCTTGTCGATGTAACGGCAGCTCACTTGGCAGCTCAGCATCCTGTAACAGATGTGCATGCTGTTGAACGTGAAATTGAGGTAGAAAAAGACAAGCAAGAAAAAGCAGTTGAGGCAGAAGATTTTGAAGCAGCTCTAAACTATAAAACACGCATTGTAGAATTGGAAAAGAAAATCGAAAACCATACAGAAGATATGAAAGTGACTGCAAGTGTCAACGATGTGGCTGAATCTGTAGAACGAATGACCGGTATTCCAGTATCTCAAATGGGGGCTACGGACATCGAACGTTTGAAAGATATGGGTCATCGTTTGCAGACGAAAGTTATTGGTCAAGATAAGGCCGTTGAAGCAGTAGCAAAAGCTATCCGTCGTAACCGTGCTGGTTTTGATGAAGGTAACCGTCCAATCGGTAGCTTCCTCTTTGTAGGTCCTACTGGTGTTGGTAAGACTGAGTTGGCTAAACAATTGGCTCTTGATATGTTCGGAACGAAAGATGCTATCATCCGTTTGGACATGTCAGAATACAGCGACCGCACAGCCGTATCTAAATTGATTGGTACAACTGCAGGTTATGTTGGTTACGATGACAACAACAATACCTTGACAGAACGCGTCCGTCGCAATCCATACTCAATCGTACTTTTGGATGAGATTGAAAAGGCTGACCCTCAAGTCATCACCCTTCTCCTCCAAGTTTTGGACGATGGTCGTTTGACAGATGGTCAAGGTAACACTGTCAACTTCAAGAATACGGTGATTATCGCAACTTCAAACGCAGGCTTTGGTTACGAAGCTAACTTGACAGAAGATGCGGATAAACCAGAATTGATGGATCGTTTGAAACCTTACTTCCGTCCAGAATTCCTTAACCGTTTCAATGCTGTCATCGAATTCTCACACTTGAGCAAAGAAGATCTTTCTAAGATTGTAGACCTTATGTTGGTTGAAGTTAACAAGACGCTTTCTAAGAAAGACATTGACTTGGCAGTGAGCGAAGCTGCTAAAGAATACATGACTGAGGAAGGCTACGATGAAGTCATGGGTGTTCGTCCACTCCGTCGTGTGGTTGAACAAGAAATTCGTGATAAGGTGACAGACTTCCACTTGGATCATTTAGATGTTAAACATCTGGAAGCAGATATGGAAGATGGTGGTTTGGTTATTCGTGAAAAAGCCTAATACTCTTCGAAAATCAAATTCAAACCACGTCAACGGCCTTGCCGTACTCAAGTACAGCCTGCGGCTAGTTTCCTAGTTTGCTCTTTGATTTTCATTGAGTATAAGACAAAATTTTGAGAATAAAAAAGAAGGAGCCAGCTGAAAAAACTGGTTCCTTTTTTGTGTTTAAATCACATGACGCTCAAAGGCATCGTCTGAAATTCCTTGTTCCAAGATGAGTTTCGCCCATTCTTTAGCAGAAAAGAGGCTGTGGTCCTTGTAGTTTCCGCAAGATTCGATGGTTGTTCCAGGGACGTCTTCCCAAGTAGTAGTTTCAGCGATTTCCTTGAGCGAATCCTTGATAACAGTTGCAATCTCAGCGCTAGTATGGCGTCCCCACATAATCATGTGGAAACCTGTGCGGCAACCAAATGGTGAACAGTCAATCATACCGTCAATGCGGGTGCGGATGAGTTTTGCCAAGAGGTGCTCAATAGTGTGAAGACCAGCGGTAGGGATAGAGTCTTCATTTGGTTGCACCAAGCGAATGTCATAATTGGAGATGATGTCTCCCTTTGGCCCTGTTTCTTCCCCAATCAAGCGAACATAGGGTGCTTTAACAATGGTGTGGTCAAGTTCAAAACTTTCAACAATAACTTCTTTTGACATGGTAAATCCTTTCAGTTTTCTTCTTTCATTATAACATAAAGCCAGCTCTTGAGGCAGAGAGAAAACCTCTCCGAGGGTGAAGAGGTTCAAATCTTTATTTACGATACAAGCGGTCGTATTGGTAGTAAGGGTCAAAGGTTACATTGATACCCAATTTGCGAAGGACATTCTTGTCTTCATCGGTTAAGATGATGGTTGAATGGGCTTCGCTTCCTTTGAGGTTGCCAAGTTCTTCCATAGCACGGGCAGCATCAGGATTTTCTGTAGCTGTGATAGCAAGTGCAATCAGGATTTCATTTGAATGAAGGCGTGGATTGCGGCTACCCAGATGATCGATTTTAAGACCTTGGATTGGCTTAACAACTTCAGGCTCGATTAATTTTACTTCTTTAGCGATGTCAGCTGATTTCTTGATGGCGTTGATAAGAGCAGCTGCTGTAGGGCCAAAGAGTTCTGAATTCTTACCAGTGACAATTTCTCCATTTGGCAATTCAAGGGCTAGGGCTGGTCCACCAGTTTCTTCAGCTTTTTGGCGTGCAGCAACAGCAACCTTGCGGTCTACAGGTGTGATACCGAGGTCGTTCATAAGCAACTCGATTTTCTTGACAGCAGATTCGCCCACTTTTTCGGCTTTGAAATCAAGAACAGTTTGATAGTAACGGCGGATGATTTCTTGTTTAGAAGCTTCGACAGCAGCTTCATCATCTGTAATAGCGAAACCAACCATGTTGACACCCATATCTGTCGGTGAAGCGTATGGAGATTCACCGAGGATACGTTCCAACATGCGTTTGAGCACTGGGAAAATCTCGATATCACGGTTGTAGTTGACCGTTGTTTTTTCGTAGGTTTGGAGATGGAAGGGGTCAATCATGTTGACATCATCAAGGTCAGCTGTGGCAGCTTCATAAGCCAAGTTAACTGGATGATGAAGGGGAAGATTCCAAACTGGGAAGGTTTCAAATTTAGCGTAACCAGACTTGATACCATTGATTTGGTCGTGGTACATATTGGACATACAGGTTGCCAATTTTCCAGAACCAGGTCCAGGAGCGGTTACGACAATCAAGTTTCGACTGGTTTTGATGTAGTCGTTTTTCCCCATACCTTCTGGAGAAATGATGTGATCCATATCTGTTGGATATCCTTTGATTGGATAATGAAGATAAGAATCAATTCCGTTTTTCTCAAGTTGGTTGCGGAAGGCATCTGCAGCTGGTTGACCAGCGTACTGTGTGATGACAACGGAGCCAACAAAAATCCCTAATTCATTGAATTTATCAATCAAACGAAGAACTTCTTGGTCATAAGAAATGCCCAAGTCACCACGTGCTTTGGAATGCTCGATATTACTTGCATTAATAGCAATCACGACCTCAACCTGTTCTTTCAATTCTTGCAAGAGCTTGATTTTATTGTCAGGCTCATAACCAGGAAGAACACGAGCAGCGTGGAAATCTTCTAACATTTTGCCACCAAACTCTAAGTAGAGCTTGCCGTCAAATTGATTAATGCGCTCCAAAATGTGGTCGCGCTGTAGATTCAAATATTGTTCAGAACTAAAAGCTTGTTTTTTCATTTTTTTACCTCTGACCTCTATTATAATAAAAAATTGGAAGTTAGGAAACTATGGAGTTAAAAAAGGAATCAAAAAGATTAGGCAAGCGCTTGCATAAAACTCTGAAAAGCGCTATCATAGACTATAGATTATTAAAATAATGAGGTAAGAAGATGCAAGAAAAATGGTGGCATAATGCCGTAGTCTATCAAGTCTATCCTAAGAGCTTTATGGATAGCAACGGAGATGGAATTGGGGATTTGCCAGGAATTACCAGTAAGTTAGACTATCTAGCTAAGTTAGGGATTACAGCGATATGGCTTTCTCCCGTTTATGACAGTCCTATGGATGATAATGGCTATGATATTGCTGATTATCAAGCGATTGCAGCTATTTTCGGAACTATGGAGGATATGGATGAGCTGATTGCGGAAGCTAAGAAGCGTGATATCCGAATTATCATGGACTTGGTGGTCAATCATACCTCAGATGAGCATGCTTGGTTTGTCGAGGCATGTGAAAATCCTGACAGTCCTGAGCGAGACTACTATATCTGGCGCGATGAGCCCAACGATTTGGAGTCTATCTTTAGTGGGTCTGCTTGGGAATACGATGAAAAGTCAGGTCAATACTATCTCCACTTTTTCAGCAAGAAACAGCCTGATCTCAACTGGGAAAATGAAAAACTTCGCCAGAAAATCTATGAGATGATGAACTTTTGGATTGATAAAGGTATTGGTGGTTTCCGCATGGATGTCATTGACATGATTGGGAAAATTCCTGATGAGAAGGTAGTCAATAATGGTCCTATGCTCCACCCTTATCTCAAGGAGATGAATCAGGCGACCTTTGGAGATAAGAATCTCTTAACAGTAGGGGAAACATGGGGAGCAACGCCAGAAATTGCTAAGCTCTACTCGGATCCAAAAGGGCAAGAGTTGTCTATGGTCTTCCAGTTTGAACATATCGGTCTTCAGTATCAGGAAGGTCAGCCTAAATGGCACTATCAAAAAGAACTGAATATTGCTAAGTTAAAAGAGATTTTCAACAAATGGCAGACAGAATTAGGAGTTGAGGACGGCTGGAATTCGCTCTTCTGGAACAATCATGACCTTCCTCGTATCGTCTCAATATGGGGAAATGACCAGGAATACCGCGAAAAATCTGCCAAAGCCTTTGCAATCTTACTTCATCTCATGAGAGGAACTCCTTATATCTACCAAGGTGAGGAGATTGGGATGACCAACTATCCGTTTGAAACGCTGGACCAAGTAGAAGATATTGAATCCCTCAACTATGCGCGTGAGGCTCTTGAAAAAGGTGTTCCGATGGAAGAAATCATGGACAGTATCCGTGTCATTGGTCGTGACAATGCCCGTACCCCTATGCAATGGGACGAAAGCAAAAACGCTGGTTTCTCAATAGGTCAACCTTGGTTGGCAGTGAATCCAAACTATCAAGCAATCAACGTTCAAGAAGCGCTGGCAAATCCAGATTCTATTTTTTATACTTATCAGAAGTTGGTCCAAATCCGTAAGGAGAACAGCTGGCTGATTCGAGCTGACTTTGAATTGCTTGATACGGCTGATAAGGTCTTCGCCTATATTCGTAAAGATGGGGACCGTCGTTTCTTAGTTGTGGCCAACTTGTCCAATGAAGAGCAAGACTTGACAGTAGAAGGAAACGTCAAATCTGTTTTGATTGAAAACACCGTGGCTCAAGAAGTCTTTGAAAAACAAATCTTGTCTCCATGGGATGCTTTCTGTGTGGAATTACTATAAATATTTTTTACAGAAAAATTTAAAATTGAAATCGTATAAAAACAAGGGAGGACTGTATGAAAGGCAGAAATCCTTTGTTTTTTTATGGCTAAGATTTATAAACTTTCATTCTCAAAATTCAATTAACTTTACAAATTTCCACTATTTTGGTAAAATAAATCTATGTTATAAAAACTAACATAAAGGAGAAAGAAGATGAATACAAAAAAGCGTGTCCTTAGTGCAGGCCTGACTGTTGCAGCTGCCTTGCTTTTAACTGCTTGCGGACAATCAGGTTCAGATACAAAAACTTACTCATCAACCTTTAGTGGAAACCCAACTACATTTAACTACTTGTTAGACTACTACGCTGATAATACAGCTATCATTACCAACCTAGTTGATGGCTTGCTTGAAAATGACAACCACGGAAACCTAGTTCCGTCTTTGGCAGAAGACTGGTCTGTTTCAAGCGACGGTCTGACTTATACCTATAAACTGAGAAAAGATGCCAAATGGTTCACGGCTGACGGTGAAGAGTACGCCCCAGTCAAAGCACAAGATTTTGTGACAGGGATTAAGTACGCAGTGGACAATAAATCACAGGCAATTGACTTGATTCAAAACTCGATCAAGGGCTTGAATGATTATATTACAGGAGCGGATTCTGACTTTTCTAAGGTTGGAGTGAAGGCCATCGACGACCAGACTGTTGAGTATACTTTGGCACGCCCAGAACCGTACTGGAACTCAAAAACAACGAACAGTATTCTTTTCCCAGTAAATGAAGAGTTTCTAAATTCAAAAGGGAAAGATTTTGGGACTCTATCTCCAAATAGCATTCTCTACAGTGGACCTTATTTGTTAAAAGACTTCACATCAAAATCATCGATCGAGTATGTGAAAAATCCGCATTACTATGATCATGACAAAGTATCGATTGAACACGTAAAATTGGCTTATTTTGATGGCTCAGACCAAGAATTGACCATTCGTAACTTTGAAAGTGGAGCCTACTCAATTGCTGGGGTTTATCCAAATAGTTCTAACTTTGCTAAGACTAAGGAAAAATATAAGGATAATATCGTTTATAGTTTGCAGGACAAGACTTCTTGGTATTTCAATTTCAATGTTAATCGTAAGGCTTACAATCACACTGCTAAAACGACAGATGAGCAGAAGAAGTCAACTGAGACAGCTGTCTTGAACAAGAACTTCCGTCAAGCAGTGAACTTTGCCTTGGACCGTACAGCCTATTCTGCTCAGTCTAATGGGGAAGAAGCAGCTAGCAAGACTCTTCGTAACACCCTAGTACCTCCTACATTTGTCCAAGTCGGAGACAAGACCTTTGGAGAAGTAGTGGCTTCTAAATTGGTTAACTATGGTACAGAATGGTCAGGTATTAACTTGGCAGATGCTCAGGATGCCTATTTTAACAAAGAAAAAGCCCAAGCAAAATTTGCGGATGCTAAAAAAGAATTGGCAAGTCAAGGTGTAACATTCCCTATTCACTTGGATGTGGCAGTTGATCAGACGAATAAGAATGCTGTGACAGGTATGAACTCTGTAAAACAGACTCTTGAATCAGTTTTGGGTGCTGATAATATTGTCATTGATGTTCAGCAACTTTCAACAGACGATTTTAATAACGTAGCCTTCTTGGCACCAACACCAGCTGATCGAGACTACGATTTGAACTTTGATGGCTGGGTAGGTGACTATCAGGATCCATCAACTTATCTCAATCCTTTCAATGCAGAGGATGGATTCTACCTCAAGATATTTGGTCTAGATGCCAAGGAAGATAAAGCAAAAATTGCTAGCTTGGGGCTTGATACTTATACCAAGATGCTCAAAGATGCAGATAGTGAAAATAAAGATGTAGCGAAGCGTTATGAAAAGTATGCTGAAGCACAGGCTTGGATGATTGACAATTCTCTGATTATGTCAGCCATGTCAAATGGTGGTACAGCTTCTGTAACCAAAGTAACGCCATTTACAAGAGGGTATTCACTGGTCGGCATCAAGGGTGATGGAAATAACTACAAGTACATGAAACTGCAAAAAGATACAGTTACGACTAAACAGTATGAAGAAGCCAAAACTAAATGGGAGCAAGAAAGCAAAAAAGCAATTGAAAAAGCTCAAAAAGAAGCAGAAAAGCATGTTAAATAATGGGAAATAGCTTTTTAAGGAGAATCATAAAGACAAACATCAGTTTTGGTGCTTGTCTTTTTAAATTACTCGGCTATTGAAAACTGAGAAATGATTTGTTTTGTGCTAAAATAGATTGAAACTAATACTTAATAAAAATCAAAGAGTAACTGAGAAGTTAGCTCAAAGTACAGCTTTGAGGTGGTAGATAGAACTGACGAAGTCAGTCACATATAGCAGGGTGAAACTGACTTACTTTGAAGAGATTTTCGAAGAGTATAAGTGCTTATGATGTCCAAATAACCTATATCTAAGAATGTTTATAAACTCGCTAAATGTAGAATTTATCGTAAAAAAGTGATATAATAGTAACATTAAATGTATAGGTGTTAATCATGAGTAGATGTTTTAAAAAATCACGTTCACAGAAAGTGAAGCGAAGTGTTAATATAGTTTTGTTGACTATTTATTTATTGTTAGTTGGTTTTTTATTGTTCTTAATCTTTAAGTACAATATACTTGCTTTCAGGCACATTAATATAGTGGTCGCAGTTTTTGCCGTGATGGTTGCTGTGACTGCTGCATTATTAATAATCTATAAAAAAGCAGAAAAGTTCACGATTTTCTTTTTGACACTAGCTGTTTTAGTGAGTTCTGTTTCTTTATTTACTCTGCAGCAATTTATAGGCTTTACAAGTCATATTAATGCAACTTCAAATTATTCAGAGTATTCTCTCAGTGTCGTCGTTTTAAAGGATAGCGATATCAATAATGTTGCCCAATTATCTAGTGTTATGGGACCAACAGGTACGGATAATGAGAATATTCAAAAGCTAATCTCTGATATTAAGACGAGTCAAAATAAGGATTTGACGGTTGATAAAAGTACTTCTTACTTGTCAACTTATAAAAGTTTGATTTCTGGAGAGGCCAAAGCCATTGTCTTAAATAGTGTATTTGAGAATATTATTGAAGCAGAGTATCCAGATTATGCTTCTAAAATTAAGAAAATTTACACTAAAAAAATGACCAAGGATGTTGAGACCCCTAAGGTATCTAAAGATCGCTTCTTTAATATCTATGTCAGTGGTATTGATACTTACGGTGCCATTAGTTCAGTTTCGCGCTCAGATGTCAATATTCTGATGACGGTCAATAGGGATACGAAGAGAATCCTTCTTACAACAACTCCACGAGATTCATATGTTCCTATTGCTGATGGTGGAAACAATCAAAAGGATAAATTGACTCATGCTGGTATATACGGGGTTGATTCATCTATTCATACCTTAGAGAACCTTTATGGAGTAGATATTAATTATTATGTTCGTTTGAATTTTACCTCATTTTTGAAATTGATTGACTTGTTGGGAGGGGTAGATGTTCATAACGATCAAGAGTTTTCAGCTCTACATGGGAAGTTCCATTTTCCAGTGGGAAATGTCCATCTAGACTCTGAGCAAGCTCTAGGTTTTGTGCGTGAACGCTACTCACTAGCCGATGGAGATCGTGACCGTGGTCGGAATCAACAAAAGGTCATTGTAGCAATCATTCAGAAGTTAACTTCTACAGAATCCTTGAAAAACTATAGTAGTATTCTTCAAGGATTGCAGGATTCTCTTCAAACAAATATGCCGATTGAGACTATGATGGATCTAGTGAATACTCAGTTGGAAAGTGGAGGAAATTATAAAGTAAATTCTCAAGATTTAAAAGGGACAGGTCGGATGGATCTTCCTTCTTATGCAATGCCAGACAGTAACCTCTATATGATGGAAATAGATGAGAGTAGTTTAGCTACAGTCAAGGCAGCTATACAGGATGTGATGGAGGGTAGATGAAATGATAGACATCCATTCGCATATCGTTTTTGATGTAGATGATGGGCCAAAGTCGATAGAGGATAGCAAGGCACTTTTAAGAGAAGCTTATAATCAAGGGGTTCGAATGATTGTGTCTACTTCACATCGTCGAAAAGGAATGTTTGAAACTCCAGAAGAAAAAATTGCAACAAATTTTATTAAGGTTCGTGAAATTGCAAAAGAAGTAGCAGATGATTTAGTCATTGCTTATGGCGCAGAGATATACTATACTTCGGATGTTCTAGAAAAGCTAGAAAAAAAAGAAATTCCTACCCTTAATGATAGCCGTTATGCTTTGATTGAGTTTAGCATGCATACTCCCTATCGTGAGATTCATACGGGATTGAGTAATATTTTGATGTTGGGAATCACACCAGTAATTGCTCATATTGAACGTTATGATGCTTTAGAGAATAATGAAAAACGCGTTCGCGAACTGATTGATATGGGTTGCTATACTCAGATAAATAGTTATCATGTTTTAAAACCTAAGCTCTTTGGTGAAAGATATAAATTTATGAAAAAGAGAGCTCGGTATTTTTTGGAACGTGATTTAGTTCATGTAGTTGCAAGTGACATGCACAATTTAGACAGTAGACCTCCATATATGGAACAGGCATACGATATAATTGCTAAGAAATATGGAGCGAAAAAAGCGAAGGAACTTTTTGTAGAAAATCCCAGAAAAATTATAATGGATCAATTAATTTAGGAGAAAATATGAAAGATCAAAACACTTTGGAAATCGATGTATTTCAACTATTCAGAACTTTATGGAAAAGAAAGTTAGTCATTTTATTAGTGGCAATTATAACTTCTTCAGTTGCTTTTGCCTACAGTACTTTTGTTATCAAACCTGAGTTTACTAGTACGACTCGGATTTATGTAGTTAACCGTAATCAAGGAGAGAAGTCTGGTTTAACAAATCAAGACTTGCAGGCAGGATCGTACTTGGTTAAAGACTATCGTGAAATTATCCTATCGCAGGATGTTTTGGAGAAAGTTGTTTCTGATTTAAAACTAGATTTGACGCCAAAAGGTTTGGCTAATAAAATTAAAGTGACAGTACCAGTTGATACCCGAATTGTCTCTATTTCAGTTAATGATCGAGTTCCTGAAGAGGCAAGCCGTATCGCTAACTCTTTGAGAGAAGTAGCTGCTCAAAAAATTATCAGTATTACTCGTGTTTCTGATGTGACAACACTGGAGGAGGCAAGACCGGCGGTATCACCGTCTTCGCCAAATATTAAACGCAATACACTAATTGGTTTTTTGGCAGGGGTGATTGGAACCAGTGTTATAGTTCTTCTTCTTGAACTTTTGGACACTCGTGTAAAACGTCCGGAAGATATCGAAGATGCACTGCAGATCACACTTTTAGGAGTTGTACCAAACTTGGATAAGTTGAAATAGGAGAGAGAGATGCCGACATTAGAAATAGCACAAAAAAAACTGGAGTTCATTAAGAAGACAGAAGAATATTACAATGCCTTGTGTACAAATATACAGTTGAGCGGAGATAAACTAAAAGTGATTTCCGTTACTTCTGTTAACCCTGGGGAAGGAAAATCAACTACTTCCATAAATATAGCATGGTCGTTTGCGCGTGCAGGCTATAAAACTCTTTTGATCGATGGAGATATTCGAAATTCGGTTATGTCAGGAGTTTTTAAATCTCGTGAAAAAATTACAGGGCTAACAGAATTTTTATCTGGGACAACTGATTTATCTCACGGTTTATGCGATACAAATATTGAAAATTTATTTGTAGTTCAATCGGGATCTGTATCACCAAACCCTGCGGCCTTGTTACAAAGTAAAAATTTTAATGATATGATTGAAACCTTGCGTAAATATTTTGATTATATCATTGTTGATACAGCACCTATTGGATTTGTTATTGATGCAGCAATTATCACTCAAAAGTGTGATGCGTCCATTTTGGTAACAGCAACAGGTGAGACGAATAAACGTGATGTCCAAAAAGCGAAACAACAATTAGCACAAACAGGGAAACTGTTCCTAGGAGTTATTTTAAATAAATTAAATATCTCAGTAGATAAGTATGGAGCCTACGGTCGTAAATAGTTTGTAAGTTTTGTATATGTATATAACTTTAAAGTGTTACAATTTGGAAACAATTAATTATAGAGAATTACTATTTTAAAAATGATAATTGTAAAGGATAATGGGGTAACGGTTAATTATATTTTAGGAAGATTATTTTGATGAATTTACAAAAGAAAAAAATTATGTTAATAACTAATCATGACGATGACATCTATTGTTTTCGAAAAGAAGTTATAGAGTCACTAGTTGAGTATGGGTATGAAGTGCTAGTGTCATGTCCTTATGGAGATAAGATAGAGTTGATGAAGTCTATTCAATTTGAGTATGAAGATATTACTATTGATAGAAGAGGAATAAACCCTTTAAAAGATATTCGTCTATTTCTTAGTTATATAAGATTATTGAGAAAACATAGACCGGATGTAGTCTTAACATATACCGTGAAACCAAATGTATATGCTAGTTTAGCTGCAACAATTTTAGGAATAAAATATATAAATAACGTAACAGGTTTAGGTAGTGTCTTAACAATGGGTTCTTGTGTAAGAAGCCTGGTGTTATTACTGTTTAGAATTTCTTTTAGGAAATCAAATTGTGTTTTTTTTCAAAATGAATATAATATGAAAATGTTAAAAACTCTTGGCTTGATTTCGGGCGACTCTAAGCTGATACCTGGGTCAGGAGTGAACATTGAAAGGTATCCTGTACAACAGTATCCAAATGGTGGAAATGGAATTCAAGGAGAAACAATCGTTTTTAATTATATTGGTAGGATATTAAAAGAAAAAGGTATAGATACTTATCTGGCTGCTGCCCAAATTATTAAAAGTCGATATCCCAAAACAGAGTTTAATATTATTGGCTTTATAGAACCGACAGAGAGTCATTATGAACTTAAAATTCGTGACTTAGAAAAAAAAGGAATCGTTTATTATTTGGGGCAACAAAAAGATGTGATACCTCATATTACCCGTTCCCATGCAATTATCCATCCCAGTGTGTATGGTGAGGGAATGAGCAATGTATTACTAGAAAACGCTAGTTCAGGACGTGTTTTAATTACGACAGATAATCCAGGTTGTAAAGAAATTGTTAAAGATAGAGAGACAGGCTATATATTTCAAGGGGGAAATGTTGAGGAACTAGTCTCTATATTGGAAGTTTTTTTAGGTCTAGAAAATGAAAAACGAAAAGAGATGGGGATTCAAGGGAGAATGTATATAGAGCAATATTTTTCTCGTCAAATTGTTATAGATGCTTATTTAGATAAAATAAAAGGAGTTTTAGATGAATAGGATTATAAAAAATATTGTTGGTTTACTTCGTGCAAATATTTGCTTGATATTATTAAAAATGTGTCGAAACAAAGATCTTACTTTTCATTATTTTTTAAAATTTGGAAAGAATGTAACTGTCGAACAGGAATCTAATGCTAAATTAATCTTAGGAAAAAAGATTAGAGTAAACACCGGGGGAGTATTGAAAGTTAGAAAAGGAGCAAAACTCAAGATTTCTGATGATGTATTTTTAAATAATAATTGTATGATAGCTTGTCGTGAATACATAGATATTAAGCCTGGAGTAAAATGTGGTCCTGGAGTACTTATATATGATCATGACTATGATGTTAGTGTTCCAGGTGGATTGAAAGCAAAAAAATTTAAGACGGCCCCAGTTATGATTGGAGAAAATGTTTGGATTGGAGCTAACAGCATTGTCTTAAAGGGAGTGAGTATTGGTGATAATAGTGTGGTTGCAGCAGGAAGTGTTGTAACAAAGGATATTCCAGCTGATACTATATTTATTCAGAAACGTTTATCAAGGGAGATGAAATTATGAAAGTATTTATAGCGACTGAATTTAGATGTACAATCTATAAAAATGAAATATATTTAAAACCGAAAGCTTATTTTATTTATGAGCGCTATGCTAAAGCATTTGGAGAGATTGTACTATGTAGTCGTTATGAGAAGGTGGAATCATACCCTGAAGGATATCATAAAGCGAATTTTATTAATAAATTTATCCCTATAGAAGGGCTACCTCAGGTTTTATTTGGTCAAAATAAAAATAAGATTATTGAAGGAATGATTGATAGCGACTTAATAGTTGTTCGTATTCCATCGATAATTGGATCAAAAACTGCAGATTACGCATTGAAGATAGGGAAGCCGTATCTGGCAGAAGTGATGGGGGATGCTTGGGATTCTTACTGGTATCATAGTTTAAAGGGAAAATTATTAGCTCCGTATATATACGCTAAAACTAAATCAATTGTAAAAAATGCTAATTATTGCATATACGTAACAGAAAAATATTTACAAGATAGATATCCTAATATTAAATCTAATATCTCTGCTTCGAATGTTAACATTACGTCTGTAGAGAATAGCTCTTTGGAGAATCGCCTTTATAAGTTGAAAAAATTTAATCCTCAAAAAATTTCAATAATGACAACAGCGTCTGTGAATGTACGAGCCAAGGGCCATAGGTTTGTACTGGAAGCAATGAAGAGATTAGAAATACAAGGTATTTTGTTGGATTATTATTTAGCAGGTGATGGTGATCAAAGTTTCTTAAAAAAGAAAGCAGAGGAATTGGGAGTAGCGAATAGAGTCCATTTTTTAGGAGAATTGACTACATCACAAATTTATGAGTATTTGGATAAAGTTGATTTATATATACAACCAAGTCTACAAGAAGGATTGCCTCGTGCGGTAATTGAAGCTATGAGCCGTGCTTGCCCTTGCATAGGGTCTAATAAAGCAGGAATTCCAGAGTTACTGGGGCCACGTTGTTTATTTACTCCATCCTCTTCACAAGCGATTGCAGAATCTATTATAGATTTTATTAGTATGAATAAGGAAAAGATGGTGATAAAACAGTTTGAATCCTCAAAAAAATTCCTTTCGAATGTATTAAATAAACGCAGAAGTGATTATTTTGCTAAAATTAGAAGAGAATTAAATAATTCTGATGGTTTAGATTAAAATGCGATGAAAAATCTATTTTTAATATATTGAACGAGCTGTAGGAACTAATTACATAGCCAATCAAATTTTTGAATACGCATTACGTTTAAATTATTAGTTAAAGGAAAAAAGTAAATGAAGTTTAGTCTACAATCAAATGATATAAAAAATAAAGTGATACTTCTAGTATGTGTAGTTTTTTCAGGGGCTTTAATTTTATGCAGTGAAAATAATGATGTTATAATTCCATTATTTTCAATGATTTTTTTAAGTTTTATGTCAATGATAATTGTGCAATTTAATATTTTTCATCCCTATGTGTGGTATAGTAGCTTCTTTACTATTTATTCTATTTCTTACCCTCTACTCTATAGAATGGAATATATAAACTACGGATACACAAAGGATTTAATATTTATGCAGTGGTTGGCTTTGGCAACTCTGTTGTTAACTCTGCCTTCTAAGTCCATCGTGTTAGACCAAAGGAAAATAAAACTAAATAACAAAAACTATTTATTATTTTTCAATAATATAAATACGTTTATCACAACAGTAGCAATTATATATCTATTAGGAAGTGGTTTTAGAAATAAAGGGGAAATATATTCAGGTGCCAATATTGTGATAATGTTAGTATTTTCTTTGGTGTATTTTATGATTCTCATTCATACATATCAGCTATTTATACAGTTGAGTACTAAAAAATGGAGATTGCTAAATTATAATACTAACACAGCGATAGTTATCTGTCTTTTTTCTATCGTTACAGGGGAAAGAGATTATATGTTTACTTTATTCCTCCTTGATGTGATTATATTCTTTTACTTTCACAAAATAAAACGTTTTCATCTTGTAATGTTAGTTCCGCTTGCGGCACTACTGATTCCGTTATCTGCAGTTTTTAAATATACTTTATTAAGTGGGCAAGTTTCATCTATAAATATAAATAATATTTGGTTTGATTTGCTAGATGGTGAGTTTGTATCAGCTAGTCGTAATTTACAGATTCTTATATCACATAATATGGGAAATTATTTCGAAGGTCGTTCTTTTTTTAATGACATAGTAAGAATTTTTTATAATACGGGGTATTCTAATCAAACTTGGTTTATGGACACCTTTTTTCCAAACGTACATTCAACCAAATATGGTTTTACTCTTGTGGGAGAGGGATATTTGAATGGAGGATACTTTGGAATTGTAATGATTTTTATGCTAACAGGCTTTTTGATGAGATTTCTTTATATAAACGCTCAAAGAAATATATACGGGATGCTGATATATCTGTATATGATACCTATTTTTATTTATTCTACTCGTGCTGATTTTGCTAACATATTATCTCCATTGCTTAAATATGCTATATTGGGAACATTGGTTATTGTTTTTATCGATAGAATGGTGTTGATATCACCATTGGATGAAATGGGTGGTGAGTAGTTTATTCAAAAAGTTGGGGTATACTTTTTGATACTATAATTTAAAATTTACTGTTATAAAATTTAACAAACGGAGAAAATAAGTGAGACTATCTAAGAAATATTGGTTTGCTTTAACGAGTAAATTTTTGTTAATATTATTAACACTTTTATCCTCAATTATAATTAATAGGGGATTAGGTGTTGAAAAAAAAGGAGATTATGCCTATGTAATGAACTTAGTAGAAATTTTTTATATTTTAGGTGGAGTTGGTTTAGGTCAGGCTTACTCAACCTTTAAAAGGAATCATTCTAATGAGTATCAGAATAAATTTGTTGTTTTAACTTTTATTCAAGGATTATTGTTTGGAATAATAGGTTTAATAATAGTTTTAGCTGATGTTCCGATAGATTATGGTGGGGTAATAATAGTTTTGTCCAGTCTATCTATTATGAGAACAAATCTTACTATGATTGCAGTAATAGAAAATAGTATAAAGAGGAACAAGATTGTATTAGGAGTAAGTGTAGTATATTCCATTATGCTAGTATTGTTGTTACTATTTCATTTAGTTTCTATAGAGATGGTATTTTTGGTATATGCTATTAATGAATTTTTACGTATCATTTTATTTCTATACTATTACAATATGTTCCCAATTTTTGAACATATTAGTATTAAAGAATTTTTCACTATATATAAGTTTGGATTTCTTTCTATGATTCTTACTCTATTGATTACATTTAATTATAGTATTGATATCATAATGTTGAAGCAAATGTCTAGTAGTTATAATGTGGGTATATACAGTGTCGCAGTTACGTTTTCTAATATGTTTTTGATGGTTCCGGACTCATTTAAAGAGGTTTTATTTGGTGACTCGGCTAAAAGAACGTTTGAGAAAAATAAAGCAATAAATGCAATAAAAGTATCATTTCTATTTATGATTTTATTAATTATTGGATTTCTTTCTTTTGGAGAATTTGCTATTACGCTCCTTTATGGTTCCAGTTATATAAAGGCATTTCCTATAACATTAGTCATTTTTTTAGGAAGCTTATCGCTGATTTTCTTTAAAATTTTACAACCAATCTATATATCTCAGGGCAAACAGAGTGTAGCTATAAAAATTTTATCTGTTTCGGCTTTGATAAATATAAGTTTAAACTGGTACTTAATTCCTAACTACCAAATTACAGGAGCTGCGATAGCATCAGCAATCTCTTATACTGTATGTGGTTTGTTTTTTATTATAGATTATCTTAGAAATTGATTATAATAGGCGTTAAAGAATTTGTATCAGTGGATGAAAATATAAAAATAACAAGAGGTATTATAATATGAGAGGAAAAACAATTCTAATTACAGGAGTAGCTGGTTTTATTGGATCAAATCTAGTTAGGAAATTAATGGAATTAGAAGGAACGATGACAATCATTGGTTTGGATAATTTGAATGATTACTATGATGTTGCACTTAAAGATTATCGATTGCTTCAACTTAATAAGCTAATTCAAGATTATCCAGAAAAAAGTTGGATATTTATTAAGGGTGATATTGCAGATAAAATGCTTATTAATAAGATTTTTAAGCGTTATCATCCTCAGATTGTTGTTAATTTAGCTGCCCAGGCAGGAGTACGCTACTCTATTACAAACCCAGATGTATATATAGAAAGTAATATCGTTGGTTTTCATAATGTATTAGAAGCATGTCGTCATTCGTATGAGATATATGATGGTGGTGTGGAACATTTAGTCTATGCATCTTCCTCATCGGTATATGGTGGAAATAAAAAAATCCCGTTTGCAACAGAAGATAAGGTAGACAATCCTATTTCACTATATGCTGCTACTAAAAAAACAAATGAACTCCAAGCGCATGCTTATTCAAAGATTTACAATATTCCTTCTACAGGCTTACGCTTTTTTACAGTTTACGGTCCTGCTGGGCGCCCAGATATGGCTTATTTTGGATTTACAGATAAATTGCGAAGTGGTTCCGATATTGAAATTTATAATCATGGTAATTGTAAACGAGATTTTACTTATATAGATGATATCGTTGAGGGGATAGTAAGGGTCATGCAATCGGCTCCGAAGAAACTAGTGGGATCTGATAATTTACCGTTAGCCCCATATAAAGTGTACAATATTGGGAATAGTAAACCAGAAAATTTGTTAGATTTTGTGGATGTTCTTCAACAGGAGCTAATCAAGGCAGGTGTTTTGCCGGAAAATTATGATTTTGATAGTCATAAAAAATTAGTTCCTATGCAACCAGGTGATGTTGCTGTTACTTATGCAGATACAAGTGATTTAGAGAGAGATTTTGGTTTTAAACCAAAAACTTCTTTACGAGAAGGTTTGAGAAAATTTGCAGAGTGGTATAAGGACTACTACAATGTATAATGCGAGTGTTTTGAGAAAGGAAAAATTATGAAAATAGCAGTAGCAGGTACAGGATATGTTGGATTATCTATTGCGATTTTACTGGCTCAACATCATCAAGTTGTTGCTGTAGATATCATTCCTGAGAAAGTTGAGTTAATCAATAAAAAGAAGTCCCCTATCCAAGATGATTATATAGAAAAATATTTTGCAGAAAAAGAATTGAATCTTGTGGCTACATTGAATGCAGAAGAAGCATATAAGGATGCGGATTTTATAGTTATTGCAGCTCCAACTAATTATGATCCGAAAAAGAATTTCTTCGATACATCTTCAGTCGAGGCTGTCATTGAAGAAGTTATGAAATATAATTCTGATGCCATTATAATAATCAAAAGTACTGTTCCTGTTGGATATACAAAATCAGTACGGAAGAAATTTCTTACAGACAATATTATGTTTAGTCCTGAGTTTTTACGGGAGTCAAAAGCGTTATATGATAACCTATATCCGAGTCGAATTATTATAGGTACAGATAAAGATGATAAAGATTTGGTAAAGTCTGCTGAAATTTTTGTAAAAATGCTTCAGGAAGGCGCATTGAAAGAAAATATTGAAACATTGTATATGGATTTTACAGAAGCTGAAGCAGTAAAACTTTTTGCTAATACCTATCTTGCTCTCCGGGTTTCCTATTTTAACGAGTTAGATACTTATTCTGAGATGAAAGGACTGGATACTCAAGCGATTATTGCTGGAGTTTGTTTAGATCCGAGAATTGGTTCTCACTACAATAATCCTTCTTTTGGTTATGGAGGTTACTGTCTTCCTAAAGATACCAAGCAACTTCTTGCAAATTATTCTGACGTTCCACAAGAAATGATAACAGCTATAGTACAAAGTAATCGGACAAGAAAAGATTATATTGCAGATCGTATTTTAGATCTTGCTGGAGCTTATATGGGCAATGATTTCTATAAACCAGATAAAGAAAGAGAGATCATTATAGGAATTTATCGTTTAACAATGAAAAGTAATTCAGATAATTTTAGACAATCTTCTATTCAAGGTGTTATGAAGCGTTTGAAAGCAAAAGGTGTCACTATTATTATTTACGAACCGACTCTTGAAAGTGGTACTACTTTCTTTGGTAGTCAAGTAGTTAATGATTTTGAAATGTTTAAGAAAGCTAGTCAAGTGATTGTTGCAAATCGTTTTGATGAAACTTTAGAAGATGTGAAGGGTAAAGTTTACACTAGGGATATTTTTAAGAGAGATTAAATCAATTTGTATATTTCTAGTACCTTATAATCTATATCATTTGAATAATAGAATAGTTGAAACTTATATAAACAACTTATATAAAACAATAAAGATATTTCTAAATTCTCGCTCGCAATCAGTGAAGTAAATATACTTCTTTTGTCAGTAGAGATTGATTTAATAGGATAGAGTTGCATATATTCTTTTGCAGTGAGATGATAATGATGGCAGTATTTTTTAAAGATGTACTTATTGAAGAGAATACTGATGAAGAAAAATAACATATTTTATCTATTTTAAATGGTGAGTATGACTTATCTGATGATGTAAGTCGTAGATTACGACGACTGAATGAGGAAAGTAATCGCTTGGAAGTGTTTGTTAAGTAGACGCACTCACTTGTCTAGTTCGTATTCTGTTAATTAATTGAAATCAATAAGTATCTCATTGTCATTTTTTACGATATGGTGAAATTATGCCTCTTACACAGTTATTTGAAACATCCATAGAAATTGATTTTTAATTGTATGAAAACAAAGTAGAATTCGCTTATTTCATTTTATGCCAAATGTAATATGAAATAAGTGAATTTTTATAGATAAAGAAGAGTTTACCAATTAAGATAGAATGATTTTTCTAGTCTAATAAAAGAGGCAGATAATAAACTCCAAAGGAGCTTAAGATGTACGATTATCTTGTTGTTGGTGCTGGTCTTTTTGGTGCAGTTTTTGCCCATGAATCAGCCTTAAAAGGAAAAAAAGTAAAAGTCATTGAAAAACGAAATCATATCGCGGGTAATATCTATACTCGTGAAGAGGAAGGAATTCAAGTTCATCAATATGGTGCTCATATATTCCATACTTCGGATAAGGAAATCTGGGATTATGTAAATCAGTTTGCAGAGTTTAACCGTTACACAAACTCCCCAGTTGCAAATTATAAGGGAGAGATTTATAACCTTCCTTTCAATATGAATACCTTTAATAAACTTTGGGGAGTTGTAACGCCAGCAGAAGCGCAAGCGAAGATTGAGGAGCAACGTGCTGTTTTAAATGGCAAAACTCCTGAAAATCTGGAAGAACAGGCTATATCTCTAGTAGGTACAGATATCTACGAAAAATTAATCAAAGACTATACAGAGAAACAGTGGGGGAAACCAACTACTGAACTTCCAGCCTTTATCATTCGCCGTTTGCCAGTACGCCTGACCTATGATAACAACTATTTTAATGATACCTATCAAGGGATTCCAATTGGTGGATACACTCAAATAGTTGAAAAAATGTTGGATCATGAAAATATTGATGTAGAAACAAATGTTGATTTCTTTGCCAATAAAGAGCAATATCTGAAAGATTTTCCTAAGATTGTCTTTACTGGTATGATTGATGAATTCTTTGACTATAAGTTGGGTGAACTAGAGTATCGTAGTCTTCGTTTTGAAAATGAGACCCTGGATATGGAGAATTACCAAGGAAATGCAGTTGTGAACTATACGGATGCAGAAACTCCATATACACGTATTATTGAACATAAACATTTTGAGTTTGGAAATCAATCAAAGACTATCATTACTAAAGAACATTCTAAAACATGGGAAAAAGGTGATGAGCCTTATTATCCAGTAAATAATGATCGTAATAATCATTTGTATAAATCGTATAAAAAATTGGCCGATGAGCAAGGGAATGTTATCTTTGGTGGTCGTTTAGGACACTATCGTTATTACGATATGCACCAAGTAATTGGATCAGCTTTACAGTGCGTGAGAAATGAGTTAGATTAAATAAGCAAAATTGACCACCAGTTCTCATTTATAAAAGTATTAAAAATTCCTTGACTATGTAATGTAGTTGAGGGATTTTTTGATATTATTCATATTTTTGCAAACTTATTGTTTAAAAAATAATTTTCAAAAATTCAGAAAATTGTATTGACAGGACTTGAAAAAGGGTCTATAATGAATAAAAAAACAAAGGAGAAGACTATGAAAACAAGAAAAGTATTGGCTCTTGCGGGAGTGACTTTATTAGCAGCGGGTGTTTTAGCTGCTTGTTCAGGAGGCTCAGGTGCTAAAGGTGAGCAGACCTTCGCATTTACCTACGAGACCCACCCAGATAATCTCAACTACTTAACAACTGGTAAGGCAGCAACTGCCGACATTACTAGTAATGTCATTGATGGATTGCTTGAAAATGATAAATACGGGAACCTTATTCCCTCAATGGCAGAGGATTGGTCAGTTTCTAAGGATGGCTTGACTTATACTTATAAGATTCGTCAGGATGCCAAGTGGTATACATCTGAGGGAGAAGAGTATGCTCCTGTTAAGGCTCAAGACTTTGTGACAGGTCTTAAATATGCAACAGATAAGAAAGCAGAAGCCCTTTACTTGGTACAGGATTCAATCAAAGGACTAGATGCCTATGCTAAAGGGGAAATTAAAGATTTCTCTCAAGTTGGGATTAAAGCACTTGACGATCAAACAGTCCAATACACCTTGAACAAACCTGAAAGCTTTTGGAATTCTAAAACAACCATGGGTGTGCTTGCGCCAGTCAATGAAGAGTTTTTGAACTCAAAAGGGGATGATTTTGCCAAAGCTACGGATCCAAGTAGTATCTTGTACAATGGTCCTTATTTGTTGAAATCTATTGTGACCAAATCCTCTGTTGAATTTGCGAAAAATCCGAACTACTGGGATAAGGATAATGTGCATGTTGACAAAGTTAAATTGTCATTCTGGGATGGTCAAGATACTAGTAAACCTGCAGAAAACTTTAAAGATGGTAGCCTTACAGCAGCTCGTCTCTATCCAACAAGTGCAAGTTTTGCAGAACTTGAAAAAGAGCTGAAAGACAATATTGTCTATACTCAACAAGACTCTGTTACGTATCTAGTTGGTACAAATATTGACCGCCAATCTTATAAATACACATCTAAGACCAGCGAAGAACAAAAGACATCTACTAAAAAAGCTCTCTTAAACAAGGATTTCCGTCAGGCTATTGCTTTTGGATTTGACCGTACAGCCTATGCCTCTCAGTTGAATGGAGAAACTGGAGCAAGCAAAATCTTACGTAATCTCTTTGTTCCACCAACATTTGTTCAAGCAGATGGTAAAAACTTTGGCGATATGGTCAAAGAGAAATTGGTGACTTATGGGGATGAATGGAAGGATATTAATCTTGCAGATTCTCAGGATGGCCTTTACAATCCAGAAAAAGCCAAGGCTGAATTTGCTAAAGCTAAATCAGCTTTACAAGCAGAAGGTGTGACTTTCCCAATTCATTTGGATATGCCAGTTGACCAGACAGCAACTACAAAAGTTCAACGTGTCCAATCTATGAAACAATCCTTGGAAGCGACTTTAGGAACTGATAATGTCATTATTGATATTCAACAACTACAAAAAGATGAAGTAAACAATATTACATATTTTGCTGAAAATGCTGCTGGCGAAGACTGGGATTTATCAGATAATGTCGGTTGGGGTCCAGACTTTGCCGATCCATCAACCTACCTTGATATTATCAAACCATCTGTAGGAGAAAGCACTAAAACATATTTAGGATTTGACTCAGGGGAAGATAATGTAGCTGCTAAAAAAGTAGGTCTATATGACTACGAAAAATTGGTTACTGAGGCTGGTGATGAGACTATAGATGTTGCTAAACGATATGATAAATACGCTGCAGCCCAAGCTTGGTTGACCGACAGTGCTTTGATCATCCCAACAACTTCTAAAACTGGTCGTCCAATCTTGTCTAAGATGGTACCATTTACAATACCATTTGCATTGTCAGGAAATAAAGGTACAAGTGACCCAGTCTTGTATAAATACCTTGAACTTCAAGACAAGGCAGTCACAGCAGATGAATATCAAAAAGCTCAAGATAAATGGATGAAAGAAAAAGCAGAATCCAATAAAAAAGCGCAAGAAGAACTTGCAAAACATGTGAAATAAGATAAAAAGAAGTTAGTTGTTCGCTAACTTCTTTTGGTTTATCGAAAATGAGTTGAAACCTCTCTTCACTTTCAAAGATTAGGAAGCTAATTTTTTTGTAGAAAAAATCCTGAGTTTTTATTCTCAGGATTTTCTTTCATCTCACTGTTGTGGTTGTTGAACTTGTGGATTTTGTGGCGTTGGTTGTACTGGTTGTGTCGGTTGAACAGCTTGTCCTTGATTAGGATCGGTTGCTGGAGCATTATTGGGTTGTTGACCAACCGTCGTACTTGCCTGTGTAGTTGAACTTTCAGCTGTTGAGGATTGTTGAGTAGAGGGTTCAGTCCATATTGGGCGAGCTCCATTTTTGAATACAAATTCCCCGTTTCTGAAAAGTCCGTCTGGCATCGTCCAGTCTTCTGGATGAGTATCTTCTGATAGATACGTTATCATTGAGCGATAAACTTTAGCTGCAACTAGGAAACCATCTCCAACGATAGGAGTTAAACGATTCGAATAACCTGTCCATACAGCCATAGAATACTTACGAGTATAACCCACAAACATTTCATCTGGAGCTACGTAGCCAGTGTTCTTGATATACTTTTCAATTTCTTCGTCAGTATAGTTAGAAGTACCTGTCTTACCTGCTTGTGGAAGCCATGGTAGGTAGGCTCCACGTCCTGTTCCGTAAGTTAAAACAGTTTTCATCATTTCAGTCATCATATAGGCAGTAGTCTCTTTCATAGCTCGTGTACCAGCATCAGAAAATTCTTTTTCGCTACCATCACTAAAGACGATTTTATTGATATACATTGGTTTGTGATAAATACCACCATTAGCAAAAGCAGCGTAGGCAGCAGCCATTTTTTCACTACTTGCACCATATTTTTTGTTGGATTCAGTTGTGTTACTTGAAATGGCGTTTGCATAATGCATGCTTGGATAGTCGATACCAAGACCATTAAGGAAGGTTTTAGCTCTATCTAGACCGACCTTATTCAAAGTCTCAACGGCTGTGACATTTCGTGATTGTTGAAGAGCATACTGGATTGTAATGTTTCCAAAGTAGACATGATCCCAGTTGTAGAGTGGAGTATCAGTGCCAGGATAGTTATAAGGGACATCATGTACAATAGAAGCAGTAGAGTCATAGACTCCATATTCTAAAGCGGGAGCATAGTCAGTGATTGGTTTCATTGATGATCCCCAGTCACGATTGGTTTCTACGGCCTGGTTGGTACCGAATGAAACATTACTTGCTTGATGACGAGCACCAAGTTGTGCGATGACTTTACCATTTGAAACATCTACGACCGTAGATGCGACTTGCAAATCATCGTCAGGGTAAGAGACGTATTGATCGGAGTTGTAGATATCCCACAGATGTTTTTGAGCTTCTTGGTCTACATTTGTGTAAACATCCATCCCAGTAGTTAGAAGGTTATAGCCAGTTTCTTGTTCTACTTGGTCGATAACCTCTTTGAGATAATTGTCCATATATGCTGGATAGCTATTGACCGATTTCAAACTTTGGAGTCCATCAGTAATAGGGGTATTAATAGCCTTCTCATACTGTTCGGCAGAAATGTAGCCTTGACCTTTCATCTCTGAAAGTACCAAGTTACGACGGTCAAGGGCAGCTTCTGGATGAGAATAGGGATCGTATTGATTCGGAGCCTGTGGCATTCCTGCTAGTAGGGCAAGTTGAGGTAATGATAGTTCTCGCAAATCTTTGCCGTAATAGTTTTGGGCAGCCGTCTGCATTCCATAGTTTCCGTTAGACATGTAAACTTTATTCACATAGTAGGTCAGGATTTCTTGTTTTGTGGCTTTTTGTTCTAATTGAACAGCCAACCATGCCTCTTGTGCTTTTCGGGAGATATTTTGATCCGAAGTTGATGTTGAGAAATAGGTCAACTTAATCAACTGCTGAGTTAGGGTTGATCCTCCCTGTAAAGAGTTACTTTGTAAGTTACGTAAGAAGGCCCCCATGATCCGAATCGTATCTACCCCTCTGTGGTCAAAGAAGCGGTGGTCCTCGATAGACACGATGGCTTTGACTAAATCAGTAGGAATTTCGTTGGCCTGAGCGTTTACTCGGCGTTCAGAGCCCAGATCGGCAATGAGTTCGTTATTATTGTCGTAAATCTTGCTCGAAGTTGTTGCAACTAATTTACTATCTGATAGTGCTGGAGCTTTACTTACAAAATAGAGGAAAACACCCCCACCCAATAGAAATAATGCGATAAAGAGAGTTAGGAAAAAGATTCCAGTATACTTTAATATTCGCATAAGAATGTATTTATTCATCTTGTTTACCACCTAGTAAATGTTCTTTGATGACATCGAGATAGGGAATTTGTGGAAATGCCCCTAGTTTTATCTGGTAACCGTATTCTCGTATGTATCCAAGTGGCATTGATTTTTGCCCCTTATCTTGATGATAGAAGCGAATCAAATCATATGCCGGTAATAAGTAGGTTTCTTGCTGAGAAGAAAAGTGAAGAAGGACAAAGCAGATTCCTTGTTGGGCAAGGACTTGTTCCATATGCTGAATCTGATGTGGATGAAAATTTTTCATCGGAATCGCTTGTTTCTGCCTGGTTTCCTTAGCTTCAAAGTCGATGTAATATCCATCATAAACACCTGAATAGTCTGTGGTAGAAGCTTGTCTAAAATAGGCTTCAACGATTTTTGCTCGACTTCTTTGGGGATAGTCCACTCGTACGATTTGAATAGGGGTAGGTTTCTTGTGTATAACAGCCAAGCCCTGAGACAAATAGTAGTCGTTGGTAGCATTGATCATCTTTTCAAAAGACATTCCTCTATTTGCGAAATTTTTGGGTTGAGAAAGAGATGATTGTCTTTTTTGTGATGAAATTTTATGAGGATAGTTGACCATAATTCTCCTTATTGGTACAATAACATCACTCTATTATATCATAAATTTGCACAGAAAGGGTTAAAAATGACTACAGCTTTGGTTTTAGGCTATTCTGCTTTTGATTTGGGTTTATTTTCAGACAAGGATCCTCGTTTGAAATTGATTAAAAAAGCGATACGTAGGGATTTAGAAGCTATGGCAGCAGATGGGGTGACTTGGCTTGTATTTACAGGGACTTTGGGTTTTGAATATTGGGTTTTAGAGGTCGCTCAGGAAATGCAGACCGAATATGGTTTCCAGTTGGCCACCATTTTTGCTTTTGAAACCCATGGGGAAAATTGGAATGAAGGCAATCAGATGAAACTGAGTCGTTTTAAGCAGGTAGACTTTGTCAAATATGCCTATCCTCGCTATGAACACAAGGGGCAGTTAAGAGACTACCAGCAGTTTTTACTGGAAAATACGAATAGTTCTTATCTTTTTTATGATGAGGAAAATGAAACGAAACTATCTTATTTTTACCAAAAGATGAAAAATCAAGAGGACTATTTTATAAAGAGATTAACATTTGATCAATTAAATGAACTTGCTGAAAATTTTTCCGAAAATTGAAGCTTTGACCTTGATTTTTGTTTGGCTTTTTTTATATAATAATACTAGCAAGCGAGAATGGAGAGAGACATGGCAAGTATTATTTTTTCAGCGAAAGATATTTTTGAACAAGAGTTTGGGCGTGAAGTCCGAGGGTATAGTAAAGTAGAAGTTGATGAGTTTTTAGACGATGTTATTAAGGACTATGAAACCTATGCTGCCTTGGTCAAGTCACTTCGTCAGGAAATTGCGGATTTGAAGGAAGAATTAGCTCGTAAACCGAAACCTTCACCAGTTCAAGCAGAACCCCTTGAAGCGGCAACTACAAGTTCTATGACGAATTTTGATATTTTGAAACGCCTGAATAGATTGGAAAAAGAAGTTTTTGGTAAACAAATTTTAGATAACTCAGATTTCTAAGTAGTTATTTGAGATGTGCAATTTTTGGATAATCGCGTGAGGGGAGTTGCTTCTCATGAGGAAAGTCCATGCTAGCACAGGCTGTGATGCCTGTAGTGTTTGTGCTAGGCGAAACCATAAGCCTAGGGACGAGAAATCGTTACGGCAGTTGAAATGGCTAAGTCCTTGGATAGGCCGGAGTAGGCTTGAAAGTGCCACAGTGACGGAGTCTTTCTGGAAACGGAGAGAGTGGAACGCGGTAAACCCCTCAAGCTAGCAACCCAAATTTTGGTCGGGGCATGGAGTACGCGGAAACGAACGTAGTATTCTGACTGCTATCAGCTAGAGCTGTTAGTGGTAGACAGATGATTATCGAAGGAAGTGGTCCTAGTCACTTCTGGAACAAAACATGGCTTATAGAAAATTGCATATAGGTTGGGGCTGAGAAATTTTCTCAACCTCATTTTTTAAAGTGGACATATAGAAAGGTCTTGCAAGACTGTAAAATGAAAAAAGAATTTAATTTAATTGCAACTGCTGCAGCAGGTCTTGAAGCTGTTGTGGGACGAGAAGTGCGAGAGTTGGGCTACGATTGTCAGGTTGAAAATGGACGTGTTCGTTTTCAAGGAGACGTGAGAGCTATTATTGAAACCAACCTTTGGCTTCGGGCAGCAGATCGTATCAAGATCATCGTAGGAACTTTCCCAGCTAAGACTTTTGAAGAGCTGTTTCAGGGAGTTTTCGCTTTAGATTGGGAAAATTATTTACCACTCGGAGCTCGGTTTCCGATTTCAAAAGCCAAATGTGTTAAGTCCAAACTTCACAATGAACCCAGTGTTCAGGCTATTTCTAAGAAAGCTGTTGTCAAGAAATTGCAGAAACACTATGCTCGCCCAGAAGGTATTCCACTGATGGAAAATGGCCCAGAGTTTAAGATTGAGGTCTCTATTCTCAAAGATGTGGCAACTGTCATGATTGATACGACAGGGTCTAGCCTCTTTAAACGTGGTTATCGTACCGAAAAAGGGGGAGCCCCTATCAAGGAAAACATGGCGGCAGCTATTTTACAACTTTCTAACTGGTATCCAGATAAGCCTTTGATTGATCCGACCTGTGGTTCAGGAACTTTCTGTATCGAGGCAGTTATGATTGCTCGAAAGATGGCACCAGGACTTCGTCGCTCTTTTGCATTTGAGGAGTGGAACTGGATCAGCGATCGCTTGATTCAAGAAGTGCGTACAGAAGCGGCTAAAAAAGTGGATCGTGAGCTGGAACTGGATATTATGGGTTGTGATATCGATGCACGTATGGTGGAAATTGCTAAGGCCAATGCCCAGGCAGCTGGTGTTGCAGGAGACATTACTTTTAAGCAGATGCGCGTGCAGGATTTGCGTTCCGATAAAATCAATGGTGTGATTATCTCCAATCCGCCTTATGGGGAACGTTTATCAGATGATGCAGGGGTGACTAAGCTTTATGCTGAGATGGGGCAAGTATTTGCACCACTGAAAACTTGGAGTAAGTTTATCCTAACTAGTGATGAAGCATTTGAAAGTAAGTATGGTAGTCAGGCGGATAAGAAACGTAAGTTATACAACGGAACCTTGAAAGTGGATCTGTATCAATATTTTGGTCAGCGTGTTAAACGCCAATAGGTAAAATAGAAAGGTTATACTCATGAGTAAGAAAAGACGGAATCGTCATAAAAAAGAAAACCAAGAACCGCGATTTGATTTTGATGAAGCAAAAGAGTTAACAGTTGGTCAAGCTATTCGTAAAAATGAAGAAGTGGAAGCAGGAGTCTTGCCTGAAGATTCCATTTTGGACAAGTATGTCAAGCAACACAAAGATGAAATCGAAGCAGATAAGTTTGCGACTCGTCAATACAAAAAAGAGGAGTTAGTCGAAAAAGAAGAGGTAGAGGAGCCTCAGACTCTGGATAATTTGCTTCAAGAGCTTCGTGAGGAGACAGAAGTTGAGTCCTCGGTAGCAGAAGATGACTTGAGTCAGTTCGATGATTTAGAATTCACACGCGATTCAGAAGTTCCCCCTGTCGAAGAATTTGAGACTGAAGAAGTACAATTGTTTGAAGGGGAGGAAGTTCCAACACTTTCTCGAGTTCCGGATAGTGAAGATGAAAAAAGTAAGAAGAAATGGGTGCTTTATGGGATTCTAGTAACCTTAGCGGTTCTTATCCTTGGAACTGCTTATTATGTTTACCGTCAAGTGAATCGCTCAACACAGGAAATCCAAAATGCTCAATCATCGTCTAGCGAGCAGAATATTCAGCCGATTTTAGAAGATTTTAATAGCCAATACGATGCCTTTTATACAGATAGCAATAAAACGGCTTTGAAAAATAGCCAGTTTGATAAACTGAGTCAACTGAAGACCTTGCTTGATAAGCTGGAAGGTAGTCGTGAACATACGCTTGCCAAATCGAAGTATGATAGTCTAGCAACGCAAATCAAGGCCATTCAAGATGTCAATGCTCAATTTGAAAAACCAGCTATTGTTGATGGTGTTTTGGATACCAATGCTAAAGCCAAATCGGATGCTAAATTTACGGATATCAAAACTGGCAATACTGAGATTGATAAAGTGCTAGATAAGGCTATTAGCCTTGGTAAGAGCCAGCAAACAAGTGTTTCTAGCTCAAGTTCAAGTCAAACTAGCAGTTCAAACTCTAGTCAAGCAAGTTCAAATACGACTAGTGAGACAAAACCAAGTAGTTCAAATGAGACTAGAAGTAGTCGCAGTGAAGTCAATATGGGTCTATCAAGTGCAGGGGTTGCTGTTCAAAGAAGTGCGAGTCGTGTTCCCTATAATCAGTCTGCTATTGATGATAGTAACAACTCTGCCTGGGATTTCGCTGATGGTGTCTTAGAACAAATTCTAGCGACTTCACGTTCACGTGGTTATATCACTGGTAACCAATACATCCTCGAACGTGTTAATATCGTTAATGGTAATGGTTATTACAACCTCTATAAGCCAGATGGAACCTATCTCTTTACCCTTAACTGTAAGACAGGATACTTTGTTGGAAATGGTTCTGGACATGCGGATGCCTTGGACTACTAAGCAGTCGTTACAAAATTCTTTCTTTTCAAAAGTAAAAATGATAAAATAAAACAAATTAAATAAGAGGAGTGTCAAATGACAAAAGCTAACTTTGGTGTCGTAGGTATGGCCGTAATGGGTCGTAACCTTGCCCTTAATATTGAATCTCGTGGTTACACAGTTGCTATCTACAACCGTAGTAAAGAAAAAACTGAAGATGTAATTGCTTGCCATCCTGAAAAGAACTTTGTACCAAGCTATGACGTTGAAAGTTTTGTAAACTCAATCGAAAAACCTCGTCGTATCATGCTTATGGTTCAAGCTGGACCTGGTACAGATGCTACTATCCAAGCCCTTCTTCCACACCTTGACAAAGGTGATATCTTGATTGACGGAGGAAACACTTTCTACAAAGATACAATCCGTCGTAACGAAGAATTGGCAAACTCAGGCATCAACTTTATCGGTACTGGGGTTTCTGGTGGTGAAAAAGGTGCCCTTGAAGGTCCTTCTATCATGCCCGGTGGACAAAAAGAGGCCTACGAATTGGTTGCTGACGTTCTTGAAGAAATCTCAGCTAAAGCGCCAGAAGATGGCAAACCATGTGTGACTTACATCGGTCCTGATGGAGCTGGTCACTATGTGAAAATGGTTCACAATGGTATTGAGTATGGTGATATGCAATTGATCGCAGAAAGCTATGACTTGATGCAACACTTGTTAGGTCTTTCAGCAGAAGATATGGCTGAAATCTTTACTGAGTGGAACAAGGGTGAATTGGACAGCTACTTGATCGAAATCACAGCTGATATCTTGAGCCGTAAAGATGATGAAGGCCAAGATGGACCAATCGTAGACTACATCCTTGATGCTGCAGGTAACAAGGGAACTGGTAAATGGACTAGTCAATCATCACTTGACCTTGGTGTGCCATTGTCACTCATCACTGAGTCAGTATTTGCTCGCTACATTTCAACTTACAAAGAAGAACGTGTACATGCTAGCAAGGTTCTTCCAAAACCAGCTGCTTTCAAATTTGAAGGAGACAAGGCTGAGTTGATTGAAAAAATCCGTCAAGCCCTTTACTTCTCAAAAATTATTTCATACGCACAAGGTTTTGCTCAATTGCGTGTAGCTTCTAAAGAAAATAACTGGAACTTGCCATTTGCAGATATCGCATCTATCTGGCGTGATGGCTGTATCATCCGTTCTCGTTTCTTGCAAAAAATTACAGACGCTTACAACCGTGATGCAGACCTTGCTAACCTTCTTTTGGATGAATACTTCTTGGATGTTACTGCTAAGTACCAACAAGCAGTGCGTGATATCGTAGCTCTTGCTGTTCAAGCTGGTGTACCAGTACCAACCTTCTCAGCAGCTATTACTTACTTTGATAGCTACCGTTCAGCTGACCTTCCAGCTAACTTGATCCAAGCGCAACGTGACTACTTTGGTGCTCACACTTACCAACGTAAAGACAAAGAAGGAACATTCCACTACTCTTGGTATGACGAAAAATAAGTAGGTCTGCCATGGGGAAACGGATTTTATTACTTGAGAAAGAAAGAAATCTAGCTCATTTTTTAAGTTTGGAACTCCAAAAAGAGCAATACCGAGTTGATCAGGTTGAGGAGGGGCAAAAAGCCCTCTCCATGGCTCTTCAGACAGACTATGACTTGATTTTATTGAATGCTCAACTGGGGGATATGACAGCCCAGGATTTTGCAGACAAGCTGAGTCGGTCTAAGCCAGCTTCAATCATCATGGTCTTGGACCATCGCGAAGAATTGCAAGATCAGATTGAGACAATCCAACGCTTTGCCGTTTCTTACATCTATAAGCCAGTTATTATTGAGAATCTGGTAGCTCGTATTTCAGCGATTTTCCGAGGTCGGGACTTCATCGACCAACACTGTAGTCAGATGAAGGTTCCAACGTCTTACCGCAATCTGCGTATGGATGTAGAACATCATACTGTTTATCGTGGCGAGGAGATGATTGCTCTGACGCGCCGTGAGTATGACCTTTTGGCTACTCTTATGGGAAGCAAGAAAGTTCTGACTCGTGAGCAGTTGTTGGAAAGTGTCTGGAAGTATGAAAGTGCGACCGAAACAAATATCGTGGATGTCTATATCCGTTATCTACGTAGCAAGCTTGATGTAAAAGGTCAAAAAAGCTACATTAAAACCGTTCGTGGTGTTGGTTACACCATGCAAGAATAGAAAAGCAGTTGCAGTTTTGTAACTGTTTTTTTTGAGAGGATATTCTATATATTGATATGCGATTTTGTATTTGCTACAATCAGTTATGGAGGATAGATCTAATGAAAGTAATAAAAAAATTGATGCAAATCGTATTAGCAGTCTTTTTCTTTGGTTTGCTAGCGACAAGTGCAGTATTGGCGGATGATGCTGATTCAGAAGGTTGGCAATTTGTCCAAGAAAATGGTAGAACCTACTACAAGAAGGGTGACATCAAAGAAAAGGCCTGGCGAGTGATTGATGGCAAGACCTATTATTTTGATCATGTATCAGGAGAAATGGTTGTCGGCTGGCAATATATCCCGTTTCCATCTAAAGGTAGTACAATTGGTCCCTATCCTAATGGTATGAGGTTGGAATTTATGCCAATGCCAAGATGGTACTACTTTAACCAAGATGGGGTCCTACAAGAATTTGTTGGCAAGCAAGTTTTAGAAGCAAAAACTGCTACCAATACCAACAAACATCATGGGGAACAATATGATAGCCCAGCAGAGAAACGAGTCTATTATTTTGAAGATCAGCGTAGCTATCACACTTTAAAAACTGGTTGGGTTTATGATGAGGGACACTGGTATTATTTACAAAAGAGTGGTGGCTTCGATGCTCGTATCGACAGATTGACTGTTGGGGAGCTAGCACGTGGTTGGGTTAAGGATTTTCCTCTTACATATGATGAAGATAAGCTAAAAGCTGCTCCATGGTACTACTTAGATCCAACAACTGGCATCATGCAAACAGGTTGGCAATATCTTGGTAACAAGTGGTACTATCTCCGTTCATCAGGAGCTATGGCAACTGGCTGGTATCAAGAAGGTTCAACTTGGTATTATCTAGATGCTGAAAATGGTGATATGAAAACTGGCTGGCAATACCTTGGTAATAAGTGGTACTACCTCCGCTCATCAGGAGCCATGGCAACTGGTTGGTTCCAGGTCAATGGCAAATGGTACTACGCTTATAGCTCAGGTGCTTTGGCAGTGAATACGACCGTAGATGGCTATTCTGTCAACTATAATGGCGAATGGGTTCAATAATGAAAGAAGCGATTGTGAAGGAAACAATCGCTTTTTTTGTGAAAATATAATAAAATAGATAGGAAAGAATAAATACTTGTAGGAAAAAATAATACTCTTCGAAAATCAAATTCAAACCACGTCAGCGTCGCCTTACCGTACTCAAGTACAGCCTGGGGCTAGCTTCCTAGTTTGCTTTTTGATTTTCATTGAGTATGAGACGGCTTTTTCGTCTAGTAAAAGGAAAAAATGACAAAAAAAGTTGGTGTCGGTCAGGCACATAGTAAGATTATTTTAATAGGGGAGCATGCGGTCGTTTACGGTTATCCTGCTATCTCCCTGCCTCTTTTGGAGGTGGAGGTGACTTGTAAGGTAGTTCCTGCAGAGAGTCCTTGGCGCCTCTATGAGGAGGATACCTTGTCCATGGCAGTTTATGCTTCACTTGAACATCTAAATATCAAGGATGCTTGTATTCGCTGTGAGATTGACTCGGCTATTCCTGAGAAACGAGGGATGGGTTCGTCAGCGGCTATCAGCATAGCAGCTATTCGTGCGGTTTTTGATTTTTATCAAGCTGATCTGCCTCATGATGTACTAGAAATCTTGGTCAATCGGGCTGAGATGATTGCCCATATGAATCCTAGTGGTTTGGATGCTAAGACCTGTCTCAGTGACCAGCCTATTCGCTTTATTAAGAACGTAGGATTTACAGAGCTTGAGATGGATTTATCAGCTTATTTAGTGATTGCAGATACGGGCGTTTATGGTCATACTCGTGAAGCCATCCAAGTGGTTCAAAACAAGGGCAAGGATGCCCTACCGTTTTTACATGCCTTGGGAGAATTGACCCAGCAGGCAGAAGATGCGATTTCACAAAAAGATGCTGAAGGACTGGGACAAATCCTCAGTCAAGCACATTTACATTTAAAAGAAATTGGTGTCAGTAGCCCTGAGGCAGACTCTTTGGTTGAAACGGCTCTTAGCCATGGTGCTCTGGGTGCCAAGATGAGCGGTGGTGGGCTTGGAGGCTGTATCATAGCCTTGGCAGACAATTTAACACACGCACAAGAACTAGCAGAAAGATTAGAAGAGAAAGGAGCTGTTCAGACATGGATAGAGAGCCTGTAACAGTACGTTCCTACGCAAATATTGCTATTATCAAATATTGGGGAAAGAAAAAAGAAAAAGAGATGGTGCCTGCTACTAGCAGTGTTTCTCTGACTTTAGAAAATATGTACACGGAGACGACTTTATCGCCTTTACCAGCCCATGCGACAGCTGATGTCTTTTATATCAATGGTCAGCTACAAAATGAGGCGGAGCATGCCAAGATGAGTAAGATCATCGACCGCTACCGTCCAGCTAGTGAGGGTTTTGTCCGTATCGATACTCAAAACAATATGCCTACCGCAGCGGGTTTGTCCTCAAGTTCTAGTGGTTTGTCCGCCTTGGTCAAGGCTTGCAATTCCTATTTCAAACTTGGATTAGATAGAAGTCAGTTGGCACAGGAGGCTAAATTTGCTTCAGGCTCTTCTTCTCGGAGTTTTTATGGACCACTAGGAGCCTGGGACAAGGATAGCGGAGAAATTTACCCTGTAGAGACAGACTTGAAACTAGCTATGATTATGTTGGTGCTAGAGGACAAGAAAAAACCAATCTCTAGCCGTGATGGGATGAAACTTTGTGTGGAAACTTCGACTACTTTTGACGACTGGGTGCGTCAGTCTGAGAAAGACTATCAGGATATGCTGGTTTATCTCAAGGAAAATGACTTTGCCAAGGTTGGGGAATTGACTGAGAAAAATGCCCTGGCTATGCACGCTACGACCAAAACAGCATCACCAGCCTTTTCTTATCTGACGGATGCTTCTTATGAAGTCATGGACTTTGTTCGTCAGCTTCGTGAACAAGGAGAAGCCTGCTATTTTACTATGGATGCTGGTCCCAATGTCAAAGTCCTCTGTCAAGAGAAAGACTTGGAGCATTTATCAGAAATCTTCGGTCAACGTTATCGCTTGATTGTGTCAAAAACAAAGGATTTGAGCCAAGATGATTGCTGTTAAAACTTGCGGAAAGCTCTATTGGGCAGGCGAATATGCTATTTTAGAGCCAGGGCAGTTGGCCTTGATAAAGGCCATTCCCATCTATATGAAGGGGGAGATTGCTTTTTCTGAGACCTACCGTATCTACTCAGATATGTTTGATTTCGCAGTGGACTTGACACCAAATCCTGACTATAGCTTGATTCAAGAAACGATTGCTTTGATGAATGACTTCCTCGCCGATCGTGGGCAGACCTTGCGACCATTTTCTTTGGAAATCCGAGGAAAAATGGAACAGGAAGGGAAAAAGTTTGGTCTAGGTTCTAGCGGTAGCGTCGTTGTTTTGGTCATCAAGGCTCTGCTAGCTCTATATAATCTTTCGATTGCTCAGGAGCTCTTGTTCAAGCTGGCTAGCGCGGTCTTGCTCAAGCGCGGAGACAATGGTTCCATGGGAGACCTTGCCTGTATTGTGGCAGAGGAATTGGTTCTCTACAAGTCATTTGATCGCCGGAGGGTGGCTGCTTGGTTGGAAGAAGAAAAGTTGGCGACAGTTCTGGAGCGTGATTGGGGCTTTTCAATTTCACAAGTGAAACCAACTTTAGAATGCGATTTCCTAGTGGGATGGACCAAGGAAGTGGCTGTATCAAGTCACATGGTCCAGCAAATTAAGCAAAATATAGATCAGAACTTTTTAACTTCCTCAAAAGAAACGGTGGCTGCTTTGGTAGAAGCCTTGGAGCAGGGGAAAGTAGAAAAAAGCATCGAGCAAGTAGAAGTAGCCAGCAAGCTCTTAGAAGGTTTGAGCGCAGATATTTACACGCCTTCGCTTAGACAGCTGAAAGAAGCTAGTCAAGATTTGCAGGCTGTTGCCAAGAGCAGCGGTGCTGGTGGTGGTGACTGTGGTATTGCTTTAAGTTTTGATGTGCACTCAACTGAAACCCTAAAAAATCGTTGGGCCGATCTGGGGATTGAGCTCTTATACCAAGAAAGGATAGGACATGACGACAAATCGTAAGGACGAGCATATCCGCTATGCCCTTGAGCAGAAAAGTGCCTATAATAGCTTTGATGAGGTCGAGTTAATCCACTCTTCGCTACCACTCTATGACCTAGATGAGATTGATTTGTCTACAGAATTTATTGGTCGAAAGTGGGACTTTCCTTTTTATATCAATGCTATGACGGGTGGAAGCGATAAGGGAAGAGAAATCAATCAAAAGCTGGCTCAGGTGGCAGAAACCTGTGGTATTTTATTTGTAACGGGTTCTTATAGCGCAGCCCTCAAAGATCCATCAGATGCCTCTTTTTCTGTCAAGTCCAGTCATCCAAATCTCCTCCTTGGAACCAATATTGGATTGGACAAGCCTGTTGAACTTGGTTTGCAGACTGTGACGGAGATGAATCCTTTACTTTTACAAGTGCATGTCAACGTCATGCAGGAATTACTGATGCCAGAGGGAGAAAGAACGTTCAGAAGCTGGCAATCGCATCTGGCAGACTATAGTAAGCAAATCCCCGTTCCGATTGTCCTTAAGGAAGTGGGCTTTGGGATGGATGTGAAGACTATTGAAAGAGCCTATGAACTGGGTGTTCGTACAGTGGACTTATCAGGTCGTGGCGGTACCAGCTTTGCTTATATCGAAAACCGTCGCAGTGGTCAGCGTGATTACCTCAATCAATGGGGCCAGTCTACCATGCAAGCCCTTCTCAATGCCCAAGACTGGAAAGACAAGGTTGAACTCTTGGTCAGTGGTGGCGTTCGGAATCCGCTGGATATGATTAAGTGCTTGGTCTTTGGTGCTAAGGCTGTAGGATTGTCACGAACCGTTCTGGAATTGGTTGAAACCTATTCAGTTGAAGAAGTGATTGGCATTGTCCAAGGTTGGAAAGAAGATCTACGCTTAATTATGTGTGCTCTTAATTGTGCTACCATAGCAGATTTGCAAAGCGTAGATTACATTCTTTATGGAAAATTAAAAGAAGCAAAAGATCAGATGAAAAAGGCGTAACCATCGCCTTTTTTCCATCTTCAGACCGAGGTGACTTTTTTGAATTGTGATAAAATAAAAGGGAGAGGATGAACCTATGAGAAAATTTAAAATCTTTTTATTTATCGAAGCCTGTCTGTTGACGGGAGCTCTGATGTTGATGGTATCAGAGCATTTTTCGCGTTTTCTGCTGATTTTATTCCTCTTTTTGCTTTTGATTCGCTATTACACTGGTAAAGAGGGCAATAATCTTCTTTTAGTGGTGGCAACCATTCTCTTCTTTTTCATCGTCATGCTCAATCCTTTTGTGATTCTAGCTATTTTTGTTGCGGTCATCTATAGCCTCTTTCTTATTTATCCGATGATGAACCAGGAAAAAGAGCAGACCAATTTGGTGTTTGAAGAGGTGGTGACGGTTAAGAAGGAGAAAAATCGTTGGTTTGGAAATCTTCATCATTTTTCAAGCTACCAGACTTGTCAGTTTGATGATATCAATCTCTTTCGTCTCATGGGCAAGGATACCATTCATCTGGAGAGGGTCATCTTAACCAATCACGACAATGTCATTATCCTCAGAAAGATGGTAGGAACGACTAAAATCATTGTGCCTGTAGATGTAGAAGTCAGTCTCAGTGTTAATTGTCTCTATGGGGATTTGAATTTTTTCAACCAGCCCAAGCGAGCCCTCCGCAATGAACACTATCATCAAGAAACAAGAGACTATCTCAAGAGTAACAAGAGTGTCAAGATTTTCTTGACCACTATGATTGGCGATGTGGAGGTGGTCAGAGGATGAAAAAACAAGCTTATATAATCATTGCTCTCACCTCCTTATTATTTGTCTTGTTTTTCTCCCACAGCTTATTGGAAATTCTTGATTTTGACTGGTCTATTTTCTTGCACGATGTCGAAAAAACAGAAAAATTTGTCTTTTTGTTGTTGGTTTTCAGCATGTCCATGACTTGTCTTTTAGCTCTGTTTTGGCGAGGTGTCGAAGAGCTTTCTCTAAGAAAAATGCAGGCTAATCTCAAACGTTTGTTGGCAGGGCAAGAAGTGGTTCAGCTTGCAGATCCAGACTTGGATGCCAGTTTCAAGTCCTTATCAGGTAAACTTAACCTTTTGATAGAAGCTCTTCAAAAAGCTGAAAATCACAGTCTTGATCAGGAAGAGGAAATCATCGAGAAGGAACGGAAGCGGCTTGCTAGGGATTTGCACGATACGGTCAGTCAGGAGTTGTTTGCGGCCCACATGATTTTGTCAGGTGTCAGCCAGCAGGCTTTGAAATTGGATAGAGAAAAGATGCAAATTCAGTTGCAGAGTGTCACAGCTATTTTAGAAACCGCCCAGAAGGATTTGCGGGTTTTGCTCTTGCATTTGCGACCAGTTGAACTGGAGCAAAAGAGTCTGGTTGAGGGAATCCAAATCCTCTTAAAAGAGCTTGAGGACAAGAGTGATCTCAAGGTTGGTTTCAAGCAAAATGTGACGAAATTGCCTAAGAAAATCGAGGAGCACATCTTCCGTATCCTGCAAGAGTTGTTCAGCAATACCCTCCGCCATGCTCAGGCATCTTGTTTGGATGTCTATCTCTATCAGACGGATTTTGAATTGCAGCTGAAGGTGGTGGACAATGGGATTGGTTTCCAGTTGGGGAGTTTAGATGACCTGAGTTATGGACTCCGCAATATCAAGGAGCGGGTTGAAGATATGGCAGGGACGGTTCAGTTATTGACAGCTCCCAAGCAAGGATTAGCAGTTGATATTCGTATTCCCTTGCTAGATAAGGAATCATAAAGGAGTAAAGATGAGAATTTTACTAGTAGATGATCATGAAATGGTTCGATTGGGCTTGAAAAGCTACTTTAATCTCCAAGACGATGTAGAAGTTGTGGGCGAGGCTGCAAATGGGTCTCAAGGTATTGACTTGGCATTGGAATTGCGTCCAGATGTTATTGTCATGGATATCGTCATGCCTGAGATGAATGGAATTGATGCGACCTTGGCTATCCTCAAAGAATGGCCTGAAGCTAAGATTTTGATTGTGACTTCTTACTTGGACAATGAAAAAATCATGCCTGTCTTAAATGCTGGTGCTCGGGGCTATATGCTCAAGACTTCTAGTGCAGACGAACTACTCCATGCCGTCCGTAAGGTGGCTGCTGGGGAGTTGGCCATTGAGCAGGAGGTCAGCAAGAAGGTTGAATACCACCGCAATCACATAGAACTACATGAGGACTTGACTGCGCGTGAGCGAGATGTACTCCAACTCATCGCTAAGGGCTACGAAAATCAGCGTATCGCAGACGAACTTTTTATCTCTCTCAAGACGGTCAAGACCCACGTGTCCAACATTCTTGCCAAACTTGAAGTTAGCGATCGCACACAAGCTGCAGTCTATGCCTTTCAGCACCACTTGGTGGGGCGTGAGGATTTTTAATAGTTATGTAAAAATAATATTGGAGAAGTGGTTGACCTTAGTATAAAAGAAGCAAGCAAGTACCTCTCCCATTATTGAAAAGCGCATTCGTTACTTGAAAAAAGTCGCTCATTTATGTTATAATAGACTGTATTTAAAAAATTTTAAGGAGAAATGACAGAATGTCTGTATCATTTGAAAACAAAGAAACAAACCGTGGTGTCTTGACTTTCACTATCTCTCAAGACCAAATCAAACCAGAATTGGACCGTGTCTTCAACTCAGTGAAGAAATCTCTTAATGTTCCAGGTTTCCGTAAAGGTCACCTTCCACGTCCTATCTTCGACAAAAAATTTGGTGAAGAATCACTTTACCAAGACGTTATGAATGCTCTTTTGCCAAACGCTTATGAAGCAGCTGTAAAAGAAGCTGGTCTTGAAGTGGTTGCTCAACCAAAAATTGATGTAACTTCAATGGAAAAAGGTCAAGACTGGGTTATCACTGCTGAAGTTGTGACAAAACCTGAAGTAAAATTGGGTGACTACAAAAACCTTGAAGTATCAGTTGATGTAGAAAAAGAAGTAACTGACGCTGACGTTGAAGAGCGTATCGAACGCGAACGCAACAACTTGGCTGAATTGGTTATCAAAGAAGCAGCTGCTGAAAACGGCGACACTGTTGTCATCGACTTCGTTGGTTCTATCGACGGTGTTGAATTTGATGGTGGAAAAGGTGAAAACTTCTCACTTGGACTTGGTTCAGGTCAATTCATCCCTGGTTTCGAAGACCAATTGGTAGGTCACTCAGCTGGCGAAACAGTTGATGTTATCGTAACATTCCCAGAAGACTACCAAGCAGAAGATCTTGCAGGTAAAGAAGCTAAATTCGTAACAACTATCCACGAAGTAAAAGCTAAAGAAGTTCCAGCTCTTGACGATGAGCTTGCAAAAGACATCGATGAAGAAGTTGAAACACTTGCTGAATTGAAAGAAAAATACCGTAATGAATTGGCTGCTGCTAAAGAAGAAGCTTACAAAGATGCAGTTGAAGGTGCAGCAATTGATAAAGCTGTAGAAAACGCTGAAATCGTAGAACTTCCAGAAGAAATGATTCACGAAGAAGTTCACCGTTCAGTAAACGAATTCCTTGGAAACTTGCAACGTCAAGGTATCAACCCTGATATGTACTTCCAAATCACTGGAACAACTCAAGAAGACCTTCATAATCAATACCAAGCAGAAGCTGAGTCACGTACTAAGACTAACCTTGTTATCGAAGCAGTTGCCAAAGCTGAAGGATTTGATGCTTCAGAAGAAGAAATCCAAAAAGAAATCGAGCAATTGGCTGCAGATTACAACATGGAAGTTGCACAAGTACAAAGCTTGCTTTCAGCTGATATGTTGAAACACGACATTACAATCAAAAAAGCTGTTGAATTGATCACAAGCACAGCAACAGTTAAATAATCTTAATAAACAAAAATCCCACCTGAATTGGTGGGTTTTCTTATGCACTATTTTCCAAAAATCTCTTTGAGGTCTGCTTCTGTAATCCCAATCATGGCTGGGATGCTGTCCCAGTTTTCTTCTGTTAGGATGTAGGGTTGTTCAGAGGTACTTGATGTGGCTGTTTTAGAGATAGCTTGTTGTTTTTCTTCAATAGTTTCCAATAAATCATTGAAGCGTTCAATCAGATAGGTTTTTCGGGCAGTTCCGATGTGCTGGGTAGCATAGTCAAAGGCCTGTAATTCGCCTAGTAAGATAAGCTTGCTTTTGGCGCGTGTAATGGCTGTATAGATGAGATTGCGCTCCAGCATACGCCTACTAGCACTGGTGATTGGTAGGATAACAACAGGGAACTCACTTCCCTGAGACTTATGGATACTCATGGCATAGGCCAAACGAATCTTATACCATTCGTTACGTGGGTAAGAGACCTCATTGCCATCAAAATCAATGACAATCTCGTCTTGTTTCGACTCGGTGTATTTACCCGGAATCAGGTCTGTGATGGCTCCTAAATCTCCATTAAAGACATTGATTTCAGCATCGTTGACCAAGTGAATGACCTTGTCTCCCTTACGATAGTGGCACTGGGGAGCTTCAAAACTGAGTTGGTCTTTTTGTGGTGGGTTCAGGAGGTCTTGCATGAGTTGGTTGATGGCATCAATCCCTGCCGTCCCTCGGTACATGGGGGCCAGAACCTGAATATCACGGGCAGGAATGCCACTTCTGAGGGCAGCGCCTAAGATTTTCTCAATAGTAGCAGGAATATGTCCGCTAGCAATTTCAAAGTAGGAACGGTCTGCTTTTTTCTGAGTGAAATCAGCTGGCAAGATACCCTGTCGAATCTGACTTGCTAGGGTGACAATGGTTGATTCTTCGCTTTGTCGGTAAATTTTTTCCAAACGAGTCTGAGGAATTAAGGGAATATGAAGCAGGTCAGCTAGAACTTGTCCAGGGCTGACAGATGGTAGCTGGTCGCTGTCACCCACGATGAGGATCTTACTGTTAGAAGAGATGTTGGAGAAGAGTTGATTGGCCAGCCAAGTATCCACCATAGAAAATTCATCTACGATGATAAAGTCGGCATCCAGATAATCTTCCAGATGACTGGTATCATCGTCGCCTGTCATTCCTAAGTGGCGGTGTATGGTCGCGCTAGGCAAGCCTGTTAATTCATTCATGCGTCGAGCAGCTCGTCCAGTTGGAGCAGCGAGAAGAATAGGTAGGTTGCTTTTTTTCCTGAGGTCAAGTCCTTCTAAAAGGGCATAAACAGCGATGATCCCATTGATAACAGTTGTCTTACCAGTACCAGGTCCACCTGTTAGGATAAAGACCTTGTTTTGGATAGCATCACAGATAGCTTGTTTTTGAATGTTATCATACTCAATTCCCAGCTCTTGCTCGACAGTAGTGATATGCTTTTGAATAGTTTCTAAATCTTGGCTCTTCTGTTTTCCTTTTTCAAGGATACGAACCAAGTGACTGCGGATGCCTTCCTCAGCGAAAAAGAGGCTGTTGTCAAAAATTTTGGTATCAATCTGCTGAACCTTGTCTTCTTCAATCAGGTAGGAGAGCTCCTGGGCCACTTGGCTGGGATCCAGTTCCACGGGGCGGGAAGACTCAAGGAGAGTAAGGGTTTGTTCTAGCAAATCCCGTGCTTCAACGTAAGTATCCCCTGTTTCCATACAGGCCTGAAAAAGACTGTGAACTAGACCGGCACGGAAGCGTTCAGGAGCCTGACTTTCGATGCCTAGTTCTTCCGCTAATTGGTCAGCAATAGTAAAGCCCAAACCCTTGATATCTTCGACCAACTGGTAGGGATAATTTTCAACCACATCAAGGGTTTCTTCCTTGTAAAAGTCTTGAATCTGGAAGGCTAGTTTGTTAGGAATGCCGTAGTTGGCAAGTTTGGCCAAAACCATCTCCGTTCCGTAGTTGAGACGGAGAGTGGAGACGAAAGCCTCGCGATTTTTGGCAGAGAGTCCTGCGATGCCTTCTAACTTTTCTGGGTGTTGCAGAATTTCGTCAATGGTATTTTCACCATAGGTATCCACGATTTTCTGAGCTGTCTTGAGACCAATTCCCTTGAAATGGCTACTTGAAAAGTACTTGACCAAGCCCTTGCTAGTTGGTTTTGCGCGTTCATAACGGCTGATTTGCAGTTGCTCCCCATACTTGGAGTGCTGGACAATTTGCCCCCAAAAAGTATAGTCTTCTCCCTCAATCACGTCAGCCATGGTGCCCGTGACAATGATTTCAAAATCATCAAAATCCTCTGCGTCCGTATCGTCGATTTCTAGGAGGAGGATGCGATAAAAATTGCTGGGATTTTCAAAAATAATCCGTTCAATGGTTCCTGAAAAATAAACTTCCATAAAATTCCTTTGCATGAATAGGTGAGAGTTAATACTCTTCGAAAATCTCTTCAAACCACGTCAGCTTCGCCTTGCCGTATATATGTTACTGACTTCGTCAGTTCTATCTACAACCTCAAAGCAGTGCTTTGAGCAACCTGCGGCTAGCTTCCTAGTTTGCTCTTTGATTTTCATTGAGTATAACTTTGTTTCTATCTTAATCAAACTGGATAGTGAATAATCATATTATCACGATAGAAGAAGAGGCTGAGATTCTTGATTCTCGGCCTCTTCGATTTCTTAAAATGTTCCGATACGGGTGATTGGCCAGAAGCGGAATTTAGCTTCCCCTGTGATATCTTTTGCTTTAAAGGTACCTACGTGGCGGCTGTCGCTCGAAACCAAGCGGTCATCTCCGAGGAGAAGGTATTCTCCTTCTGGGACAGTAAAGCTAAAGTTGGTATTGTAGTTGACATCAACTGTGAAGGCTTGAGCTTTTTCAGCGATACTTCTAAAGAAAGTTCCTTTATTTCCTTCAAATCCCTTGCCTGAGTAGGTGCTTTGGAGTTTGTCGTCCTTGAAGCGTTTGATGTAGTCAGCTAGGTAAGGCTCATCCGTCTCTTTATCATTGATGTAAAGTTTATCGTTTTCGTAACGGATGGTGTCACCAGGCATTCCGATGACACGTTTGACGATGTCCTTATTGCCATCTTCCTCATGGGCAACCACGATATCAAAACGGTCAATAGGGAGGTGTTTGACAACAAAGAGGATTTCGCCATCCGCTAGGGTAGGATCCATGGAATGCCCTTCTACGCGGACATTACTCCAAAAAAAGATACGACTTAAAGCTAGTAATGACAGAATCAGGAGGAACAATCCCCACTCTTTTAGGAAATTTTTAAATGAATTCATAACTTACCTTTCTAAGCGTTTTTTCGCTTTTTCAGTATTTTTAAAGTGCAATTTGGCGCAGAAATTGAGTCCCTGCATACCATAGGCTTGTAAAATCTGGCTAGCTACCTTATCAGAAGCCGTTCCAGCTCCACTTGGAAGTTGATAGCCCAGTTCTCGTCCTAGATTTTCAAGATTTTCCAGAAAGAGATTACGCGCGATTATAGAAGAGACTGCGACAGCCAAGTATTTGCCCTCAGCCTTTTCTTCTAAGCTGATAGGATTGCTGAAACGATTGGCCTCTTGTGCCAAGTACTTGTCATAATTTTTAGCACTGGTAAAGGCATCAATCACAATTTTCTCAGGTTGAACACCTTTTTGAAGGAGGAGGTAGATAGCCTGATTATGGAGGGCTACCTTAACCGAAACAGCATTGTAGCGATCTCCAATGACCTCGTTGTACTTGCTTGGTGAGAGAAGGAGTGCCTGGTGCTGGATTTTTTCCTTGAGAATAGGGGCAATCTGACGGATTTTTTGGTCTGTCAGAGTCTTAGAATCTCCCACACCGAGTTTTCGTAAAAAGTCATGCTGGTCAGGTGTGACAAAGGAAGCCACAACTGCAAGTCCACCAAAGTAGGAACCATTTCCAACCTCATCTGTCCCAATTAAAGGGAGATTTTGTCCGCTGGTTTCCTCTAGAACCTGATAGTCAAAGAAACGAGCGTATTTCTCAGCCCCCTCACCCTGAAGCAAGACCTTTCCAGAAGTATAGATAGAAACCGTTGCTTGAGGTAGTCTCAAAAAGTAGCGAATATAGGGATTCTTGCTGGGAGCCAGACTGGTTTGATAGTGTTCAAGAAAAGCCTGAATCTCCTTTTCACTTGGTGTGAGTGTTATACTTGCCATAGTTTCTATTGTACCACAAAAGCAGGCAAATTTGTAAAAACTGACAAAATTAGCGAATTTTGGTATAATATCGTGAGGTGAATTTTATGGCAAATCTAAATCGATTCAAATTTACATTCGGGAAAAAATCATTAACCTTGACAAGCGAACATGATAATCTCTTTATGGAGGAAATCGCCAAGGTTGCGACAGAAAAATACCAAGCAATTAAAGAACAAATGCCTAGCGCAGATGATGAAACCATCGCTCTTTTGTTGGCAGTCAACTGTTTATCAACTCAGCTCAGTCGTGAGATTGAATTTGACGATAAGGAGCAAGAATTAGAAGAACTCCGTCACAAGCTCGTGACTTGTAAGCAAGAACAGAGCAAGATTGAGGATTCCTTATGATTTCACTCCTTCTTCTATTGGTCTTGGCTTGGGGATTTTATATCGGCTATCGGAGAGGCCTGCTCTTACAGGTTTATTACCTGATTTCAGCCATGGCATCGGCTTTTATGGCTGGCCAGTTTTACAAGGGGCTGGGAGAACAATTCCATTTATTACTCCCTTATGCAAATCCGCAGGAAGGTCAAGGAACTTTCTTTTTCCCATCGGATCAACTCTTTCAGTTGGACAAGGTCTTTTATGCAGGGATTGGCTACTTGCTTGTATTTGGGATTGTCTATAGCATCGGTCGTTTGCTTGGTCTCCTCTTACACTTACTTCCTAGTAAAAAACTGGGAGGTAAGTTGTTCCAAGTTTCAGCAGGTATCTTATCCATGTTGGTGACCTTATTTGTCTTGCAAATGGCTTTGACAATCTTGGCGACCATTCCCATGGCAGCTATACAAAATCCTCTTGAAAAGAGTATCGTCGCAAAACACATCATCCAGAGCATACCGGTAACAACAAGTTGGCTCAAACAAATCTGGGTGACAAATTTAATCGGATAAAAAGGGCAGGAGTTTTCCTAGCCCTTTGTTTACAGATTTGACTCGAATCTATCAGAATGTAAAAAGCTACCACACCTAGACATTCAAAGACAAGGAAATAAAGATGAATAAGAAAATATTAGAAACATTAGAGTTCAATAAGGTCAAGGCTTTGTTTGAACCTCATTTGTTGACAGAGCAGGGCTTGGAGCAATTGAGAGAGCTTGCTCCGACTGCTAAAGCAGATAAAATCAAACAGGCTTTTGCTGAGATGAAGGAAATGCAGGCTCTTTTTGTCGAGCAACCGCATTTTACTATTCTAGCAACTAAGAAAATCGCAGGAGTCTGCAAGCGGTTGGAGATGGGAGCAGACCTCAATATTGAGGAGTTCCTACTCTTGAAGCGCGTGCTTCTGTCTAGCCGAGAGCTGCAAAGTTTTTATGCCAATCTGGAAAATGTCAGCTTGGAAGAATTAGCCCTTTGGTTTGAGAAATTACACGATTTTCCGCAATTACAAGGAAATCTTCAGGCCTTTAATGATGCAGGTTTCATTGAAAATTTTGCTAGTGAAGAATTGGCGCGAATCCGCAGAAAAATCCATGATAGCGAGAGTCAGGTCCGCGATGTCTTGCAAGATTTGCTCAAGCAAAAAGCGCAGATGTTGACAGAAGGGATTGTTGCTAGCAGAAATGGCCGTCAGGTTTTACCAGTCAAAAACACCTACCGCAATAAGATTGCAGGTGTCGTTCATGATATTTCTGCTAGTGGAAATACCGTCTATATCGAACCCCGTGAGGTGGTCAAACTGAGCGAAGAAATTGCCAGTCTGCGAGCAGATGAGCGCTATGAAATGCTTCGCATTCTCCAAGAAATTTCTGAACGTGTCCGCCCTCATGCGACTGAAATTGCCAATGACGCTTGGATTATCGGCCATTTGGACTTGATTCGTGCCAAGGTCCGCTTTATCCAAGAAAGGCAAGCAGTTGTGCCTCAGCTATCAGAAAATCAAGAGATTCAACTACTCCATGTCTGCCATCCTTTAGTCAAAAATGCCGTCGCAAATGATGTCCATTTTGGCCAAGATTTAACAGCCATTGTCATTACAGGTCCCAATACTGGTGGTAAGACCATCATGCTTAAAACTCTGGGCTTGACGCAGGTTATGGCTCAGTCTGGTTTGCCGATTTTAGCAGACAAGGGAAGCCGTGTGGGTATTTTTGAAGAAATCTTTGCAGATATTGGCGATGAGCAGTCTATTGAGCAGAGCTTGTCTACCTTCTCTAGCCACATGACCAATATTGTGGATATTCTTGGCAAGGTCAACCAACATTCACTCTTGCTCTTGGATGAGTTGGGGGCTGGTACGGATCCCCAAGAGGGAGCCGCCCTTGCCATGGCAATTCTGGAGGACCTTCGTCTGCGTCAAGTCAAGACTATGGCGACTACCCACTATCCGGAACTAAAGGCCTACGGAATTGAGACAGCTTTTGTGCAAAATGCCAGCATGGAGTTTGATACTGCAACTCTACGCCCGACCTATCGCTTTATGCAGGGCGTTCCTGGTCGAAGCAATGCCTTCGAAATCGCTAAACGTTTAGGTCTATCTGAGGTTATCGTAGGGGATGCCAGTCAGCAGGTTGATCAGGACAATGATGTCAATCGTATTATTGAGCAGCTGGAAGAGCAGACGCTGGAAAGCCGCAAACGCTTGGACAATATCCGTGAGGTGGAACAAGAAAATCTCAAGATGAATCGTGCTCTCAAAAAACTCTACAATGAACTCAATCGTGAAAAGGAAACCGAGCTTAATAAGGCGCGTGAACAGGCTGCTGAGATTGTGGACATGGCCCTCAGTGAAAGTGACCAGATTCTCAAAAATCTCCACAGCAAATCCCAACTCAAACCCCACGAAATCATTGAAGCCAAGGCCAAACTGAAGAAATTGGCTCCTGAAAAAGTGGACTTGTCTAAAAACAAGGTCCTTCAAAAGGCCAAGAAAAAACGAGCTCCAAAGGTGGGAGATGATATCGTGGTTCTCAGTTACGGTCAGCGTGGTACCTTGACCAGTCAACTCAAAGACGGTCGCTGGGAAGCCCAAGTTGGCTTGATTAAGATGACCTTGGAAGAGAAAGAGTTTGACCTTGTTCAAGCTCAGCAAGAAAAGCAAGTCAAGAAGAAACAAGTCAATGTTGTGAAACGAACATCTGGCAGAGGACCGCAAGCAAGACTGGATCTTCGAGGTAAACGCTATGAAGAAGCCATGAATGAGCTAGATGCCTTTATCGACCAAGCTTTGCTTAACAATATGGCGCAAGTTGATATCATCCATGGTATCGGAACAGGAGTCATCCGTGAAGGAGTCACCAAATACCTACAAAGAAACAAACATGTCAAGAGTTTTGGCTATGCCCCACAAAATGCTGGAGGCAGTGGTGCAACTATTGTGACCTTTAAAGGATAAGAAAAGCCTGAGGAAATGTGTTGTTCCTCAAGCTTTTTTATCATTTCTTTTAAACATGCTCAAATATGCTATAATAGAACTAGAAAATTGAATAAAACCGAAGGGTATACCCTTCCTTTATATGTATATATAAAGGAATACTATCAGCTCTTCACAAATTTTAAGTGAGAAGGAAATTCCATATATGAAACAAGAATTGGAGCAAGTCCTCGCTAAAAATCCTAAGTTTTTAGTGGACGGCGTACTAAATAAAAATAAACTAGCAGAGCTGGCACGGCAGTACAGTCCTGAGTTGCTCAATCAGTTGATGAGTAATGAAACAATCGCTAATCACTTCTTTTCAAAACTGCAAGATGGGGTTTTAGTTTTTAAAAAAGATATCTTTTTGCAATTTCTAAATAACAAGGAGTTCTTGCCCGACAGCTTTACAGCTTACAAAACAAAAATAGGTCTTGGGACGCCAGACAGAAACTATCTTTCTGAAAATAAAGAAGTTGTGCTGAATTTTCCTTATAAAGATTGTGTGCTTGAGGGAGGGCAAACCAAGGACGATGTGAAACGTCAAGAGATTTTCTTTAACGAGACGCTTGCTCCAGCGGAAATCAATCGCTTGCTAGACGAGAAGGTGTTGAGCAATTTCAAGCGTTATGATAAAGACGGTGAGCACGAGGTTGAGGAGTTAAAGGATACAGATAACCTTATTATCAAGGGAAATAATCTGCTTGCACTGCATAGCCTCAAGAAACGCTTTGCTGGTAAGGTCAAGTTGATTTATATTGACGTTCCATACTATTTTCGAAAAAATATTGGAGATGCTTTTCAATATAATTCCAATTTTAAAATGTCAACGTGGTTGGTATTTTTGAAAAATCGATTAGAAATAGCTAAAGAGTTACTTAGTGATAAAGGTTCTATTTGGATTCATACGGGTGAAGATGGTATGCACTATCTAAAAGTATTAAGTGATTCTATTTTTGGACAAGATAAGTTTATTGGGACACTACCAAGAAAAACTCGTGATGGAAAATCGGATGTTCCTTTTAACTTTTCTCAGGATTTTGATTGGATTTTAGTATACACAAAAGGAAACGAAGGCGATGCAATCGTTGGTCGTGAAGTAGAACGAAAATATTATGAAACTTCAGATTTTCCTAACCGTCCTTGGCGTACAGCTGATTTAACAAAACAAACAACTATTAAGGAGCGTCCAAATTCTAATTTTACAATGGTGAATCCCAAAACAGGTAAAGAATACCCCGTTAATCCTAACCGTTCGTGGGCTGTTACAAAAGATACATTCTATGACTGGTATCAAAATGGAGGAATTGGATTTCCAGATGACTATGACTTTATGAAAGGTGATAGACCTTTTAGACGTGTTTTTAAAGATGAAGATATGTCTAAGTCAAAACCAGTTTATTCAAGTAGTGATACCTTGTTAAAAGAATTTATTACGGATTTATTAGCTAAAACAAAAAATAAAGATGGAAACGATGAAATGACTAACTTGTCTAATCGTGATGCTTTTTCGTATGCCAAACCCGAAAGACTGATAAAGGATATTTTACAAATTTCTACAATCGAAAATGATATCGTTCTTGATTTCTTCATGGGGAGCGGTACAACAGCTGCTGTCGCTCACAAAATGAACCGTCAATATATTGGTATTGAACAGATGGATTATATTGAGACGGTTTCAGTTGAGCGATTGAAAAAAGTAATTGACGGTGAACAGGGTGGCATTTCTAAAGACATCAACTGGACTGGTGGCGGCTCTTTCGTTTACTGTGAACTGAAAAATGATGCCCAGGATTTTAAAAATACAGTCTTAGAGGCAAGAGAGCCTGAAACTCTAGCTCAACTATTTGAACAGGCTAAAAAGTCTTCGTTCCTATCTTATCGTGTCAACCCTAAAAAGTTGAAAAAATCAGAGTTCGAAAAACTTTCACTAGCTGAACAAAAACAAGTCTTGCTGGAGTTGGTGGATAATAATAACCTATACGTCAACTACTCCGAGATAGAAGATAGCGACTACGACATCTCAGAAAATGAGAAAAAGCTTAATCGTGCTTTTTACGGAGAGGAGTAAGCGATGGCTTTTGTGTATGAAATTTATAAGCAAGCTAGTGAAAATGGCTTTATTGACTTTAAGGCAAGCATTCCAGACTACATCACGCAAAATCTGAAATTTCCACTGCGTCCTTACCAGAAAGAGGCGCTAGGGAGGTATCTCTACTACAAAAGGGATGAGAAAAATCGAAAAAAACTAGAACAAGTCCTTTACAATATGGCGACCGGTTCAGGAAAAACTTTACTGATGGCAGCGATTATCCTTGAAAAATTTAAACAGGGTGAACGGAATTTTATTTTTTTTGTGAATAACGACAATATCCTTACCAAGACAAGGGCAAACTTCTTGCCTAATGAGATGGGAAAATACTTGTTTGCGGATAAAATAACGATTGATAATCAAGTGGTGGAAGTACGTGAAGTGACAGATTTTTCCGATAGTCAGCCTGATAGTATCAATATTGTTTTTACAACCATTCAAAAACTTCACCAAGATTTAAATACCCCAAGGGAAAATCGCCTAACTTATGAGCAATTTGAAGATTTGTCGCTCGTGTTATTGGCAGATGAGGCTCATCACTTGAATGCTGGACTCGGTAAGAAAGAAAAAGATGAGAACGACAGCTGGACGGCGACGATTGAAAACATTCAAAGTACAGCCCATAAATCTTCTTTATTTGAATTTACAGCAACCATTGACTTAGCAAATCCAGATATTGCCAAAAAATATGAAAAATCTTTGATTTTCAAGTATGACTTGAAAGAGTTCCGCTTGGATAAGTACTCTAAAGATGTTCTTTTCCACTTGGTAGATAATGAACTTCCAACTCGTATGTTGCAGGCAATCATTATCAGCCAATACCGCAAGAAAATCGCCTTGAAACATGGCATTAACCTCAAACCGTTGGTCTTGTTTAAGTCGCAAAAAATTGCTGAAAATAAAGGAAACTTAGAGGCTTTTTTGGATATGTTAGCCAATCTGTCAGTAGAACAAGTACAGTCTCAAAAAAACTTAACTGCAAATGATGAGGAGCAAAAAAACATCTTGGAAAAAGCATTTGCTTTTTTTGAGGAGTCTGGACTTTCTTTTCAAGATTTAATTGAGGAATTGCAGGAAGATTTTCGTCGTGAACGTTTACTCGTGATTGATGGGAAAAACAAGACTAGCAACAATTTAGTGGAGTTGAATACTCTGGAACTCCCTTCAAATGAAATTCGGGCTATTTTTGCAGTTGATATGCTCAACGAAGGCTGGGATGTTCTGAATCTTTTTGATATTGTTCGCCTTTACGATATTCGTGATGGTAAGACAACAAAGAATGGTTTTGTCGCAGGGAACACTACCAATGCAGAAAAGCAACTCATCGGTCGTGGAGCACGTTATTATCCCTTTGTGCTTGATAATCAAATTGAGGAGAAGTTCACTCGTAAATTTGATGAAAATGAAAACAATGAACTTCGTGTCATGGAACAGCTTCATTATCATTCTGCCAATAATCCTCGCTATATTTCTGAATTAAAGCAAGTCTTGCGTGAGTCTGGAATTTTTGATGATGTCAATTTAGAAGAGCGTGAATTAAAGCTCAAAGAATCTTTCAAACAAACACGAACCTATACAGATGGTCTGGTTTGGATGAATAAACGTCTTTCCTACCAAGAATATCTGGAACAACGACAAGAAAGTTTGTTGGATACCTCTTTCATTCCGAGTTCCTTTGAGGTACGTTTACCGACTTCCATTACAAGAGATTTTGAAGCTTTCTCAGAAGATGATGTTTTTGCGACGGATTCGACAAACATCTTAAACTTCGAGTTTGGAAAAGAAATTACTTCCAATATTGTTCGAGCAGCTATCAATCGCAATAAACAGTATACCTTTAAAAACTTACAGAAAGCTTTCTTTGGCTTGAGTGGTGTATCTGCCTTCATCGAAATGCTTTCAAAAGTTAATATTATACTAGAATCTTCTTTATCACAAATAAGTGAGTTAACTTCAGACCAGAAACTCTATATTGCAGAACAGCTTTTATATAGCATTGAAAAAGATATCGTTCCAATGGAAGAACGCTTTTATGGTTCAGCTAACTTTGAGTCAGTTCCTGTACGTGAAGTTTTTGAAGAGAATATTTTGAGAAAGTATACTGTTAATGTAAATGGGAATGCAGAGTTTGGACGGTCACAAAAAAACAAGTCTGAAACAGAGATTTTTGAAAATATCGATCAACTAGATTGGTATGCCTATGATGATAACTTTGGAACAAGTGAGGAGAAATATCTGGTGCGTGCTATCCGTGAATTGATGAATGATTTGCAGGAAAAGTGGTCTGATATTTATCTTTTGCGAAATGAGAAAGCAGTGAAAATCTATAGTTTTGATGAAGGGCGTGCTTTTGAGCCTGACTTTATCTTGCTTGCAAATGATAAAAAAGTTGGAAATACTTCTTGGCAGATTTTCATTGAGCCAAAAGGAAGTCAATTTTTAGATAGTAATAATACCTTCAAAAATAGTAAAGAAGGCTGGAAAGAGAAATTCTTACTGCAAATTACTGAAAGAGATGAGGCAAGAACTTTGTTGGACGATGAACGTTATCGTATCGTCGGTCTTCCGTTCTTTAATAATGAGATGAGCAGAGAAGTTGTAAATAGTAATTTAAAAGATTTATAGCGTAAATTGGGGAGTTTATGATTTTGAAAATGATTACCAAGTTTAGTTAACTGAGCCAAATAAGAATTTCCAAAATCCATTGACAAAAGCCAACATTTTTTGTAAAATAAGAATCAATTAAATACCAACACCGAATGAAGTTTAATAGAAGTGGAGAATCGTTTGATTTTCCATGACTGTAAATGGACGGAACTCTGGAGAGACCGTAAAGGCACCGAAGGGGCAAGGCAGGCAACTGCTCAAACTCTCAGGTAAAAGGACAGAGCTAGGATAGACCGCTTTTTAGCATTTATCTAAGCATTCCAGAGTACATGTATCTTGCATGTGCTCTTTCTTTTGGGGTTGAAAAGATAGGAGAAGGAAATGTTAGAATTGCTTAAATCAATCGATGCTTTTGCTTGGGGCCCACCCCTCTTGATTCTCTTGGTCGGAACAGGGATTTACCTAACTATTCGTCTAGGCTTCTTGCAGGTTTTGCGTTTGCCTAAGGCCTTTCAACTCATTTTTACCAAGGATAAGGGGCATGGAGATGTGTCCAGTTTTGCGGCCTTGTGTACAGCCCTAGCAGCGACAGTTGGTACGGGAAATATTATCGGAGTCGCGACGGCTATCAAGGTCGGTGGCCCAGGAGCCCTCTTTTGGATGTGGATGGCTGCTTTCTTTGGGATGGCTACTAAGTATGCGGAAGGACTACTAGCTATCAAATACCGTACAAAGGATGACCATGGTGCAGTGGCGGGAGGTCCCATGCACTATATCCTTCTAGGGATGGGAGAAAAGTGGAGACCCCTTGCCATCTTCTTTGCTCTGGCAGGTGTGCTAGTAGCTTTGTTGGGAATCGGGACCTTCACTCAAGTCAACTCGATTACAGAATCTATCCAGAATACAACTGCTATTTCGCCAACCATCACAGCTCTTGTGTTGTCTGTCTTTGTAGCAATTGCTGTCTTTGGTGGACTCAAGTCCATTTCTAAGGTTTCAACTACTGTTGTTCCTTTTATGGCCATCATCTATATTTTGGGAACTCTTACAGTTATTTTCTTTAATATTGGGAAAATCCCTGCTACAATCGCTTTAATCTTGACATCAGCTTTTAGTCCAGTTGCTGCGGTAGGTGGATTTGCCGGTGCTAGCATTCGAATGGCTATTCAAAATGGTGTAGCTCGTGGTGTGTTCTCAAACGAATCTGGTCTGGGTTCTGCTCCCATTGCAGCAGCTGCAGCTAAGACAAACGAACCAGTAGAGCAAGGGTTGATTTCCATGACAGGAACCTTTATTGACACCCTCATTATCTGTACTTTGACAGGCTTGACCATCTTGGTAACTGGTGTTTGGAGTGGCGACTTAAATGGGGTTGCCTTGACTCAGTCAGCCTTCTCAACAGTCTTTTCACACTTTGGACCTGCCCTTTTGACCATCTTCCTTGTGCTCTTTGCCTTTACAACGATTCTAGGTTGGAACTATTACGGAGAACGCTGTTTCGAGTTTCTCTTTGGGGTTCGCTTTATCTGGCTCTACCGTGTGGTCTTTGTACTCATGGTCTTGTTGGGAGGATTTATCGAGTTGGATATGGTTTGGATTATCGCAGATATTGTCAATGCCTTGATGGCTCTGCCGAACTTGATTGCCCTCTTAGTTTTATCGCCAGTCGTTATTGCTGAGACTAAAAAGTATTTTGACAAATAATGAAATCACACAGCTCGTGTGATTTTTTTGCTTTCATAAAAAATTTCTATCGGTGCAATTTAAAATATATATTATACAAGGTATAGAATCTGTGATAGACTAGATTTCAACAACATGAAAAGAGGTCTTATGATGACAACATTTACTATCCATACAGTAGAATCAGCACCAGCAGAAGTGAAAGAGGTTCTTGAAACAGTACAAAAAGATAACAATGGCTATATTCCTAACCTAATCGGTCTCTTGGCTAATGCCCCTACTGCTTTAGAAGCCTACAGAACTGTCGGAGCAATCAATCGTCGTAACAGCTTGACGCCTGTTGAGCGTGAAGTGGTGCAAATCACGGCAGCTGTGACCAATGGTTGTGCCTTCTGTGTCGCAGGTCACACAGCCTTTTCAATCAAACAAATCCAGATGAACGATGACCTTCTTCAAGCCCTTCGCAATCGTACTCCAATCGAAACAGATCCTAAATTGGACACCCTAGCTAAGTTTACCTTGGCGGTAATCAATACCAAGGGTCGTGTAGGTGATGAAGCCTTGGCTGAGTTTTTAGAAGCTGGCTACACTCAACAAAATGCCTTGGATGTGGTTCTTGGTGTCAGCCTAGCAAGCCTCTGTAACTATGCCAACAACCTAGCCAATACACCAATTAATCCAGAATTGCAACCTTATGCCTAATTCATATCTGAGTAAAATGAAGTCTGAAATCAGAGGACTTCGTTTTTTTAATACTCAATGAAAATCAAAGAGCAAACTAGGAAGCTAGCCGCAGGCTGTACTTGAGTACGGTAAGGCGACGCTGACGTGGTTTGAATTTGATTTTTGAAGAGTATTAAGTCCTTATTTAAGCGCTTTTATGTTATACTGAAACTAACATGATTATTGGAGGTTAGGATGAAAAAACTCCCCTTAGTATTTTCTGGTTGTTTGCTAGGTTTGGCAGGAGCTGGAAATCTTATGTTAGATACGTTGCCGATTTTGTCCCATCTATTGAGTCTGACTGGCTTAGTTTTGTGGATATACTTTCTGCTTTTGCATCTCTTTAATTGGAAGGAAGCCAAGCAGGAATTGACCAAGCCCCCTCTTTTGTCAGGAATGGCCACCTTCCCCATGGCTGGGATGATTTTATCAACTTATGTCTTTCGCGTATTCCCTCATCTTCCTTTAGTAGCGCAGGGTCTCTGGTGGTTTTCATTTCTCTTGGATTTAGCCTTGATTGCTGGTTTCACCATCAAATTTGCCTGTCCTGGTCGGAGGGTTCATGCCACTCCAAGCTGGACGGTTCTCTATGTAGGGATAGCAGTAGCTGCCTTGACTTATCCTCTGGTAGGCATCATCGAAATTGCCTATGCGACCTTGAGTTTTGGTTTTCTCTTGACCTTCTATCTCTATCCCCTTATTTATAGCGATTTAAAGAAACATCCGCTCCCACTAGTCTTGCTTGGACAAGAAGGAATCTATTGTGCTCCTTTCTCTCTGCTCTTGGCTTCTCTAGTTCGAGTTGGAGGAGCTAGCATACCGAATTGGGCCTTGATTGTCATGATTTTGGCTTCCCAATCCTTCTTTTTCTTTGTTTTAACTCGCCTGTCCAACATTTTAAAACAAGGTTTTCAACCAGCCTTCTCAGCCTTAACCTTCCCAACCATTATCACAGCTACCTCTCTCAAGATGGCTCAGGGAATCTTGAAACTTCCATTTTTGGATTATTTGGTAGTGGCTGAAACTGTTATTTGCCTAATTATTTTGCTCTTTGTATTAGGCGCTTATCTGATTTGGTTACGAAAAAAGGTCTAGCTAAAAATAGCTAAACCTTATTTTTTATGGTTTGATGACTTCAGCTCCACCCATGTAAGGACGAAGTGCTTCTGGGATGGTCACAGAACCATCTGCATTTTGGTAGTTTTCAAGAATAGCAGCCACTGTACGTCCAACTGCAAGTCCAGAACCGTTCAAGGTGTGGAGGAGTTTCACCTTACCATCTGCTTCATCACGGTAACGGATTTGAGCACGACGGGCTTGGAAATCTTCTGTATTTGAACAGCTTGAGATTTCACGATAGGTATTTTGCGCTGGAATCCAAACTTCCAAGTCGTAAGTCTTGGCAGCTGAGAAGCCCATATCTCCAGTAGAGAGCGCAACGACACGGTATGGAAGGTTAAGTTTTTGAAGAATGTTTTCAGCGTTGGCTGTCATTTTTTCCAATTCTTCGTAAGATTCTTCTGGCTTGGCAAATTTAACCATTTCAACCTTATGGAATTGGTGCAAACGAATCAAGCCACGAGTATCACGACCAGCTGAACCAGCCTCAGAACGGAATGAAGGACTCATAGCAGTGAAGTAGATTGGCAGGTCTTTACCGTCCAGGATTTCATCACGGTAGTAGTTTGTTAGAGGAACCTCAGCTGTAGGAATAAGGACATAATTGCTGTCGCTCAATTCAAAAGTATCTTCCTTGAATTTTGGGTATTGACCAGTACCAAACATAGAGTCATGGTTAACCATGTAAGGCGTGATGACTTCCGTATAGCCTTCTTTTCCATGTTCATCCAACATAAAGTTATAGATAGCACGCTCCAAACGAGCACCGAGTCCTTTATAGAAGAGGAAACGAGCGCCTGTTACCTTACCACCGCGTTCCCAGTCAAGGATACCAAGGTCTTCACCCAGATCCCAGTGAGCTTTTGGCTCGAAATCAAACTCGCGTGGTGTCCCCCAACGGCGAACTTCCACATTGTCATCTTCGTCAGCCCCAACAGGAACGCTGTCAGCTGGGATGTTTGGAAGAGTAGTGGTAAATTCTGTCAATTTAGCATCGATGTCTGCCAATTCAGCGTCCAAAGCTTTGACTTCAGCAGATAGAGTTTGCATGGCAGCAATCTTGTCATCTGCATTTTCCTTGTTGCGCTTAGCTTGGGCGATTTCGGCAGAAACTGTGTTGCGTTCTGCTTTGAGAGTTTCAACCTTGACTAAGATGTCACGACGTTTAGCATCGATTTCTTTCATCTCATTCAAGATAGCAGCATCTACACCACGTGTAGCCAATTTTTCTGCGACAGCATCAAAGTCTGTACGAATACGTTTGATATCTAACATAAGAACTCCTTTATGAAAAAAGCACACCTGACAAAGCGTTGGAGTGGCAGGGCCACGGTTCCATCCAACTTCACAGGTGTGCACTTGATTATGTATGCAATTGTTACTAACGGTAGAATTTCACCTATCCCTCCTATCTGCTCGCAGCACCCGCAGACTTTCTGAAAGAAGAAGATAACCTACTTATCCGTTGCTATGATTATACTAAAGTTTCTACTTTTTTGCAAATAGATTTTTAAATTTTTGACCAATGGTCTGAATCAGAGTCGGAAGTTTGACGACCTTGTCATTGCCCAGCTTTTCGCGAGCAATTTTAAGAATGGCACCTGAGTCTTTTGAAGCAAAGAGGAATTTTCCTCTGTCTGTAAAGACTTCGAAGTGGCGACTGATTTTGCGACCAGTGACATTGGCTCCAATCTGGTTGATATGGCTCCAAGGAATCTGGATAAATTGTTCAACATTGACATCGGGGTAAAATTCCAAAGCCTGATCTCCGACAAGAAATTTCCCAACTTTCCCAGCTATAGAGAGATAGGAAGTTCCTGTCGTATTGAGAAGCACTGTTTTGTTAAGAGATTGGGCCATGATTAGTCTTCCTTGTTTTCACCGAAAAAGGCATTGTAGAGGGCTTTAATAGCTGCTTTCTCTTGGTCCTTATGGACAACAAACATAATAGATACTTCACTAGAACCTTGAGACATCATCTGGATGTTGATCTTATTTTCAGATAGAGCACGTGTCGCAGTAGCAGTTACTCCGATATGGCTCTTCATCTTTTCTCCAACAATCATAATGATTGAAAGGTCATGCTCGATTTCTGCATGGTCTACTTCAGCCTTTTGAACCAACTGACGAAGGATTTCTTCTTCCTTGATAGGAGTTAGTTCGCGAGAACGGAGGATGATTGAAAGATCGTCGATACCTGTTGGCATATGTTCCCAACCGATGTTAAGATCTTCAAGGATTTGAAGAACCTTGCGTCCAAATCCCACCTCACGGTTCATGAGGTATTTCGACATATTAATGCTGACAAAGCCTGAGTCACCAGCAATTCCCACAACTGGGAATTCATCACTACTATGTTTTAGAACGATACGAGTACCTGGATGATCAGGATTGTTGGTATTCTTGATAACCAGAGGAATTTTTCCTCGGTAGGCAGGAAGAAGCGCTTCGTCATGAAGGACTGAGAAGCCTGCATAGGCTAACTCACGCATTTCACGATAGGTCAACTCAGGGATTGAGTGTGGTTGGTGGATAATACCAGGGTGGGCTGCAAAGATACCATCAACGTCTGTAAAGTTTTCATAGAGGTCTGCCTTAACACCGGCAGCAATGATAGAACCTGTAATGTCTGATCCTCCACGTGAGAAGGTACAGATTTGATTTTCCTTGGTAACTCCAAAGAAACCAGGAATGACAAGGACTTCATTTGCATTTGTCAATTCTTCAATCTTGTCATAACTTGATGGAATGATGCGAGCGTGACCAGGTTCACTTGTGACCACAATACCAGCTTCTCTAGGGTGAACATAGCGTGCATCAATCCCATTTTGATTAAAGTAGGCTGCGATCAATTTAGCATTGTTATTTTCACCGGCTGCTAGGAAAGTGTCGTAGAGAAATTCATTTTCATCAATAGGAAGAGTGGCTAAGGCACGAATGCTTTTAGAAATTTTTTCTAAAACAGCTGGTTTTAGCCCTAGTTCACTAACCATAGCAGCATAGCGGTCGATAATCCAGTTTTGACTCTTGCTAATATCGTTACCAGCAACATAGTCGCGGTAGTATTTAATCAAGGCATCCGTAACCTTAGTATCTTCAGCATTGCGTTTACCAGGCGCAGAAACGACGACAAAACGACGCTCTGAATCGCTTTTGACGATGTTTAAAACTTTTTCTAATTGACTAGCAGAGGCAAGAGAGCTACCTCCAAATTTAACAACTTTCATAAGAACTCCTAAAGTAAGTATTTTATACGATTATAGCAGAAAGAAAGCCTTTTTTCAATGAAGAAAATAAGATGCTTTCTAGGATAAAGCGAGCCTTTCCAATCGGCTGAGACACTTTTAGTCGATTTTTTATTGCTTTCGAGTTTTAAAAAAGCTATACTTTGAAAATAAAATAATTTAAACTGCTTACAAAATAAAAAGGAGTCCAGATGGAACACATTATTTATCAGCTTGAAGAGGATTTGGCAATCCTTACCTTGAACCGTCCTGAGGTTGCAAATGGCTTTCATATTCCTATGTGTGAGGAGATTTTAGAAGCTCTGACTTTGGCGGAAGAGGATTCAGCTGTGCATTTTATCTTGATTAATGCTAATGGAAAAGTTTTCTCAGTTGGGGGAGATTTGGTAGAGATGAAGCGGGCAGTGGATGAGGATGATATTCCATCATTGACGAAAATCGCAGAATTGGTCAATACGATTTCTTATAAAATCAAGAAAATAGCCAAACCTGTCTTGATGGAGGTTGATGGAGCTGTTGCAGGTGCCGCAGCCAATATGGCTGTTGCTGCAGATTTTTGTCTGGCAACGGATAAGGCTAAGTTTATCCAAGCTTTTGTTGGAGTTGGCTTGGCTCCGGATGCAGGAGGAATTCATCTCTTGAGTCGAAGTATTGGTGTGACGCGTGCTGCTCAATTAGCCATGACAGGTGAGGCTTTGTCCGCAGAAAAAGCTCTGGAGTGGGGGCTGGTTTACCGCGTCTGTGAAGCTGATAAACTTGAAAAGACGAGAGAACAGCTCCTTAAAAAATTGAGACGCGGGTCAGCTAATTCCTATGCAGCCATCAAGAAGTTGGTTTGGGAGAGCCAATTTAAAGACTGGCAGAGTTACGCTACTTTAGAACTGAACCTACAGGAATCACTAGCCAAAACAGAGGATTTCAAAGAGGGAGTTCGGGCTCATTCGGAGAGAAGGCGACCTAAATTTACAGGAAAATAAAAAAATACTTGCACTGTTCTTTGAAGTTTGATATAATTTTTCTGTCAAATGTTTTGATTGTGAAAGTTTTTTGAAAAGGAGGGAAAAGAGATTGGACTACCAACGAATTAATGAATATTTAACATCTATATTTAACAATGTCCTCGTCATCGAGGAAGTTAGCTTGAGGGGTAGTCGTTTCAAGGATATCTCCATCAAAGAAGTACATACAATCGATGTAATTGGAAAATTCCCAGATGTGACGCCAAGTCAAGTGTCGAAAGAGTTGATGGTGACTCTTGGGACGGTTACGACGAGTCTGAATAATCTTGAACGCAAGGGTTACATTGAACGCATTCGCTCAGAGCAGGATCGTCGTGTGGTGCATCTGCATTTGACAAAGAAGGGTCGCTTGGTTCATAGACTACATAAACGCTTCCACAAGGCCATGGTTGAAAAAATCATTGACGGTATGAGTAAGGAAGAAATTGATGTTATGAGCAAAGGGTTGACCAATCTTTATCAATTTTTGGAGGATTTGAAATAATGGCTTTTGCAAAAATAAGCCAGGTTGCTCATTATGTACCAGAGCAAGTGGTTACAAATCATGATTTGGCTCAGATTATGGATACCAATGATGAGTGGATTTCAAGTCGGACGGGAATACGACAAAGGCATATTTCAAGAACAGAATCTACTAGTGATTTGGCTACAGAAGTTGCGAAGAAACTGATGGCAAAAGCTGGAATCACAGGGGGAGAGCTGGATTTTATCATCCTAGCCACTATCACTCCAGATTCGATGATGCCCTCTACGGCTGCTCGTGTCCAAGCTAATATTGGTGCTAATAAGGCATTTGCTTTTGACCTAACAGCTGCCTGCAGTGGATTTGTATTTGCTCTTTCAACTGCTGAAAAATTTATCGCTTCTGGTCGCTTTCAAAAAGGCTTGGTGATTGGCAGTGAAACCCTCTCTAAAGCAGTCGATTGGTCAGACCGATCAACAGCTGTTTTGTTTGGAGATGGTGCTGGTGGTGTCTTGTTAGAAGCTAGCGAGCAAGAGCATTTCTTGGCTGAGAGTCTCAATAGCGATGGGAGTCGTAGTGAGTGTCTGACCTATGGACATTCAGGTTTGCAATCTCCATTTTCAGATCAAGAGAGTGCAGATTCATTTTTGAAGATGGATGGGCGCGCGGTCTTTGATTTTGCCATTCGAGATGTAGCCAAGTCTATCAAGCAGACTATTGACGAATCCCTTATAGAGGCGACAGACTTAGATTATCTGCTACTTCATCAGGCCAATGACCGTATCTTGGATAAGATGGCTAGAAAAATCGGTGTCGACCGAGCTAAACTTCCAGCTAATATGATGGAGTATGGCAATACCAGTGCAGCAAGTATCCCGATTTTACTTTCAGAGTGTGTTGAACAAGGCCTCATCCGTTTAGACGGTAGCCAGACTGTTCTTCTATCAGGCTTCGGTGGAGGCTTGACCTGGGGCACGCTCATTCTTACAATTTAGGTAATCATGTGGTGAACACATTGTTATAAAAAACTATTTATTTTAAAGGAGTCCTATCATGGCAGTATTTGAAAAAGTACAAGAAATTATCGTTGAAGAACTTGGAAAAGACGCATCAGAAGTAACACTTGAATCAACTTTTGATGACTTGGACGCAGATTCATTGGACTTGTTCCAAGTAATCTCAGAAATTGAAGATGCTTTTGATATCCAAATCGAAGCAGAAGATGACTTGAAAACAGTTGGTGACTTGGTTGCCTACGTTGAAGAGCAAACAAAATAAGCAGAATACAAATAGAAGGAGTAGGGAAACCCGCTCCCTCTTGTTTAGGCAATAGTTTGATTTTCAAATTATGACAGTATCGAACTATTACGTAAGCAAGAAATGATGGAGGCACTATGAAAACGCGTATTACAGAATTATTGAACATTGATTATCCTATCTTTCAAGGAGGAATGGCCTGGGTTGCTGATGGTGATTTGGCAGGAGCTGTTTCCAAGGCTGGAGGGCTAGGGATTATCGGTGGGGGAAATGCCCCTAAAGAAGTTGTCAAGGCAAATATTGATAAGATCAAATCATTGACGGATAAGCCCTTTGGTGTCAACATTATGCTCTTGTCTCCCTTTGTGGAAGATATTGTAGATCTTGTTATCGAGGAAGGTGTTAAGGTGGTGACAACAGGGGCAGGAAATCCTGGTAAATACATGGAACGCTTCCACGAAGCTGGTATTACAGTGATTCCTGTTGTGCCAAGTGTTGCTTTAGCTAAACGCATGGAAAAAATCGGTGCGGATGCTGTCATTGCAGAAGGAATGGAAGCTGGGGGGCATATCGGTAAATTAACAACTATGACCTTGGTGCGTCAGGTAGTTGCTGCTGTCTCTATTCCTGTTATTGCTGCAGGAGGGATTGCAGATGGTGAAGGTGCTGCCGCTGGCTTTATGCTAGGTGCAGAGGCTGTTCAGGTTGGAACGCGTTTTGTCGTTGCAAAAGAGTCTAATGCCCATCCAAATTATAAGGCTAAGATTTTAAAAGCTAGAGATATTGATACTACGATTTCAGCTCAACACTTTGGACATGCTGTTCGTGCTATTAAAAATCAGTTGACTCGTGATTTTGAAAAAGCTGAAAAAGATGCTTTTAAACAAGAAAATCCAGATTTGGAAATTTTTGAACAAATGGGAGCAGGTGCTCTAGCCAAAGCGGTTGTCCACGGTGATGTGGATGGTGGATCTGTTATGGCAGGTCAAATTGCAGGGCTTGTTTCCAAAGAAGAAACCGTTGAAGAAATCCTAAAAGATTTGTATTACGGAGCAGCTAAGAAAATTCAAGAAGAAGCCTCTCGTTGGGCAGGAGTTGTAAGAAATGACTAAAACAGCCTTTTTATTTGCTGGCCAAGGTGCCCAGTATCTAGGTATGGGACGGGATCTCTATGATCACTACCCTATTGTCAAAGAAACGATTGATCAAGCAAGTCAGGTGCTTGGTTACGATTTGCGTCATCTCATTGATAGGGAAGAAGAAAAACTCAATCAGACCCGCTATACGCAACCAGCTATTTTAGCAACTTCAGTTGCTATCTATCGTTTATTGCAAGAAAAGGGCTATCAACCTGATATGGTTGCTGGTTTGTCTCTTGGAGAATACTCTGCCTTAGTGGCCAGCGGTGCCTTGGATTTTGAAGATACGGTAGCCTTGGTTGCTAAGCGTGGCGCCTATATGGAAGAAGCGGCTCCTGCTGGCTCTGGCAAGATGGTAGCAGTTCTCAATACGCCAGTAGAGGTCATTGAAGAAGTCTGTCAAAAAGCTTCTGAACTTGGAGTGGTTACTCCAGCAAACTATAATACACCTGCACAAATTGTGATTGGTGGAGAAGTGGTTGCAGTTGATCGAGCTGTTGAACTCTTGCAGGAAGCAGGGGCTAAACGCTTGATTCCTCTCAAGGTGTCAGGTCCCTTTCATACCGCTCTCCTTGAGCCTGCTAGCCAGAAACTAGCTGAAACTCTAGCTCAGGTAAGTTTTTCAGATTTCACTTGTCCCTTAGTCGGCAATACAGAAGCTGCAGTTATGAAAAAAGAAGACATTGTTCAACTTTTGACGCGTCAGGTCAAGGAGCCAGTTCGTTTCTATGAAAGTATTGCAGTTATGCAAGAAGCAGGCGTAACCAACTTTATCGAGATTGGACCGGGGAAAGTCTTGTCAGGCTTTGTGAAAAAAATTGATAAGACAGCTAAACTAGCCAATGTTGAAGATCAGGCTAGCTTGGAAGATTTGCTAGAAAACAAGTAATCCCTTCTCCCATAAATACAAGAGGAAACAGGAGAAAAGAATGCAACTAAAAAATAAAAATATCTTTATTACAGGTTCGAGTCGTGGGATTGGTCTTGCCATCGCCCACAAGTTTGCTCAAGCAGGAGCCAATATTGTTTTAAACAGTCGTGGTACAATTTCAGAAGAATTGCTCGCTGAGTTTTCAAACTATGGTGTCAAGGTGGTTCCTATATCAGGAGATGTATCAGATTTTGCAGACGCTAAGCGTATGGTTGAGAAAGCTATTGCAGAGCTGGGTTCAGTAGATGTTTTGGTTAACAATGCAGGAATTACTCAAGATACCCTGATGCTCAAGATGACAGAAGCGGATTTTGAAAAAGTGCTTAAGGTTAACTTAACTGGTGCCTTTAACATGACACAATCAGTCTTGAAACCGATGATAAAAGCTAGAGAAGGTGCTATCATTAATATGTCTAGCGTAGTTGGTTTGATGGGAAATATCGGTCAAGCTAACTATGCAGCTTCTAAGGCTGGTTTGATTGGTTTTACCAAGTCTGTGGCGCGTGAAGTGGCCAATCGCAATATCAGGGTTAATGCTATTGCACCTGGAATGATTGAGTCCGATATGACAGCTGTTCTATCAGACAAGGTAAAAGATGCTATGCTGGCACAAATTCCTATGAAAGAATTTGGGCAGGCAGAGCAGGTTGCAGATTTAACAGTATTTTTAGCAGGCCAAGATTATCTAACTGGTCAAGTGGTTGCCATTGATGGTGGCTTAAGTATGTAGCAGAAGCTAGAGGTAAAAAAGATGAAACTAAATCGCGTAGTAGTAACAGGTTATGGAGTAACATCTCCAATCGGAAATACACCAGAAGAATTTTGGAATAGTTTGACAACTGGAAAAATCGGAATTGGTCCAATTACGAAATTTGATCATAGTGAATTTGATGTGCATAATGCAGCAGAAATCCAAGATTTTCCTTTTGATAAATACTTTGTTAAGAAAGATACCAATCGTTTCGATAACTATTCTTTATATGCCTTGTATGCAGCTCAAGAGGCTGTCAATCATGCAGGTCTTGATGTAGAGGCTATTGACAAGGATCGTTTTGGTGTTATCGTTGCCTCTGGTATTGGTGGAATCAAAGAAATTGAGGATCAAGTACTTCGCCTAAATGACAAAGGACCAAAACGTGTGAAACCATTGACCCTTCCAAAAGCCTTGCCAAATATGGCTTCAGGAAATGTTGCCATGCGTTTTGGAGCAAACGGTGTTTGTAAATCCATCAATACTGCCTGCGCTTCATCAAATGACGCGATTGGGGATGCCTTCCGCTCAATTAAATTTGGTTTCCAAGACGTTATGTTGGTAGGTGGTTCAGAAGCCTCTATCACACCTTTTGCTATTGCTGGTTTCCAAGCCCTAACTGCTCTCTCAACTACAGAAGACCCAACTCGTGCTTCTATCCCATTTGATAAGGACAGAAATGGTTTTGTCATGGGGGAAGGTTCAGGGATGTTGGTTCTTGAAAGTCTTGAACACGCTGAAAAACGTGGCGCTACTATCCTGGCTGAAGTAGTTGGTTACGGAAATACTTGTGATGCCTACCACATGACTTCACCACATCCAGAAGGTCAGGGAGCTATCAAGGCCATTAAACTAGCCTTGGAAGAAGCTGAGATTTCTCCAGAGCAAGTAGCCTATGTCAATGCTCACGGAACGTCAACTCCTGCTAATGAAAAAGGAGAAAGTGGTGCGATCGTGGCTGTTCTTGGTAAGGAAGTACCTGTATCATCAACCAAGTCTTTCACAGGACATTTGCTGGGGGCTGCAGGCGCGGTAGAAGCTATCGTCACAATTGAAGCCATGCGTCATAACTTTGTACCAATGACAGCTGGAACAAGTGAAGTATCAGATTATATCGAAGCCAATGTCGTTTACGGACAAGGCTTGGAGCAAGAAATTCCATACGCTATTTCAAATACCTTTGGTTTTGGTGGCCACAATGCAGTTCTTGCTTTCAAACGTTGGGAGAATAAATAAGTATGAATTTAAACGATATTAAAGACTTGATGGCCCAATTTGACCAGTCAAGTTTGAGAGAATTTTCTTACAAAAATGGGACGGATGAGTTGCAGTTTAGCAAGAATGAAGCGAGACTGGTGTCTGAAGTTGCAGCTCAAGTCGCTCCAGCGCCCGTTCTAGCAACACCAAGTCCAGTAGCTCCTTCATCTGCTCCAGCAGAAACTGTAGCAGAAGAGGTTCCAGCTCCAGCTGAAGCAAGTGTGGCTGCTGAGGGAGATCTTGTAGAGAGCCCACTTGTTGGGGTGGCTTACTTGGCTGCTGGCCCAGATAAACCTGCCTTTGTAACAGTTGGTGATAGTGTTAAAAAAGGTCAAACATTGGTAATTATCGAAGCCATGAAAGTCATGAATGAAATCCCAGCTCCTAAGGATGGTGTGGTAACGGAAATTCTCGTTTCTAACGAAGAAATGGTTGAATTTGGTAAAGGATTGGTACGTATCAAATGATCGATATTCAAGGAATCAAAGAAGCCCTTCCCCACCGTTATCCTATGCTCCTAGTAGACCGTGTCTTGGAAGTGGGAGAGGACACTATTGTTGCCATCAAAAATGTAACCATCAATGAGCCCTTCTTTAACGGTCATTTTCCTCAATACCCGGTCATGCCAGGTGTTCTGATTATGGAAGCTTTGGCGCAAACAGCTGGTGTCTTGGAGTTATCAAAACCTGAAAATAAAGGTAAACTAGTCTTTTACGCTGGTATGGACAAGGTTAAGTTCAAGAAGCAAGTTGTACCAGGTGACCAATTGGTTATGACAGCGACTTTTGTAAAACGTCGTGGGACCATTGCCGTGGTTGAAGCAAAGGCTGAAGTGGATGGCAAGCTTGCAGCTAGTGGTACTCTTACCTTTGCAATAGGGAACTAAGGAGGTTCTCCATGTTTCGAAAAATTTTAATTGCCAATCGTGGTGAAATTGCGGTTCGTATTATCCGTGCTGCGCGTGAATTGGGGATTGCGACGGTAGCGGTTTATTCAACTGCCGATAAGGAAGCCCTGCATACGCTTTTGGCAGATGAAGCAGTTTGTATCGGTCCTGGCAAGGCAACAGAGTCTTATCTTAATATCAATGCGGTTCTATCAGCTGCAGTCTTGACTGAGGCAGAAGCCATTCACCCAGGTTTCGGATTTCTCAGTGAAAATTCCAAATTTGCAACCATGTGTGAAGAGGTGGGGATCAAGTTTATCGGTCCATCTGGTCATGTCATGGATATGATGGGAGACAAGATCAATGCGCGTTCTCAGATGATTAAAGCAGGTGTGCCTGTCATTCCAGGTTCAGATGGAGAAGTGCATAACTCTGAGGAAGCTTTGATTGTTGCTGAAAAAATTGGCTATCCTGTTATGCTCAAGGCTTCAGCAGGTGGAGGTGGTAAAGGGATTCGTAAGGTTGAAAAACCAGAAGACCTCGTTTCAGCCTTTGAAACTGCCTCTAGTGAAGCCAAGGCCAATTATGGCAATGGTGCCATGTACATAGAACGGGTCATCTATCCAGCTCGTCACATCGAGGTTCAAATCCTAGGAGACGAACACGGAAATGTGATTCATTTAGGTGAACGGGATTGTTCTCTTCAACGGAATAACCAAAAGGTTTTGGAAGAAAGTCCTTCGATTGCAATTGGTAAAACGCTACGTAATGAAATTGGTGCTGCTGCTGTTCGAGCTGCAGAGTCTGTTGGTTATGAGAATGCAGGGACTATTGAGTTTCTTCTTGATGAAGCAAGTAGCAATTTCTATTTCATGGAGATGAATACTCGCGTACAAGTAGAACATCCAGTAACAGAATTTGTTTCAGGTGTGGATATCGTTAAGGAACAGATTCGCATTGCGGCAGGTCATCCTCTGTCTGTTAAGCAAGAAGATATTGTTCTAAGAGGGCATGCTATCGAGTGTCGTATCAATGCAGAAAATCCAGCCTTTAACTTTGCTCCAAGTCCAGGTAAGATTACTAATCTCTATTTGCCAAGTGGTGGAGTTGGCTTGCGCGTGGATTCAGCAGTTTATCCAGGCTATACCATTCCACCCTATTATGATAGTATGATTGCCAAAATCATCGTACACGGCGAAAATCGTTTTGATGCCTTGATGAAAATGCAACGTGCCCTCTATGAACTAGAGATTGAAGGGGTGCAGACCAATGCAGATTTCCAGCTTGACCTCATTTCAGATCGCAATGTTATTGCTGGGGATTACGACACTTCTTTCTTGATGGAAACATTCTTACCCAAATATCAAGAAAAAGAATAAAATGACTTCAAGAGTTTAAACCGAAAAGGGGAATCAATGGCTCTATTTAGTAAAAAAGATAAGTATATTCGAATCAATCCCAATCGTTCGGTTAGGGAAAAACCTCAAGCCAAGCCAGAGGTTCCAGATGAATTATTCTCCCAGTGTCCAGGCTGTAAGCATACCATTTATCAGAAGGATCTGGGAAGTGAGCGTATCTGTCCGCACTGTAGCTATACCTTTCGTATTTCTGCCCAAGAACGCTTAGCTTTGACGATTGATATGGGAACCTTCAAGGAATTGTTTACAGGGATTGAAAGCAAGGATCCCTTGCATTTCCCTGGTTATCAACAGAAACTGGCAACTATGCGTGAAAAAACAGGTCTGGATGAAGCCGTTGTGACAGGAACTGCTCTTATTAAAGGTCAGACTGTGGCTCTTGGGATTATGGATTCTAACTTTATCATGGCATCTATGGGTACGGTTGTAGGTGAAAAAATTACTCGTTTGTTTGAGTATGCGACTGTTGAAAAATTGCCAGTTGTTCTCTTCACAGCCTCTGGTGGGGCCCGTATGCAGGAAGGAATCATGAGTCTCATGCAGATGGCCAAGATTTCTGCAGCAGTTAAACGCCATTCAAATGCTGGTCTCTTTTATCTGACTATTTTGACTGATCCAACGACTGGTGGTGTGACAGCTTCTTTCGCTATGGAAGGCGATATCATTCTGGCTGAACCCCAGAGTTTAGTTGGTTTTGCTGGGCGTCGTGTCATTGAAAATACGGTTCGTGAAAGCTTGCCTGAGGATTTCCAAAAGGCAGAATTCCTATTGGAGCATGGCTTTGTGGATGCTATAGTCAAAAGAAGAGACTTGCCAGATACCATTGCTAGTCTAGTCAGATTGCACGGAGGGAGTCCTAGATGAATATTGCAAAAATAGTCAGAGAAGCGCGTGAGCAGAGTCGCTTGACAACCTTGGACTTTGCGACAGGCATTTTTGATGAATTTATCCAATTACATGGTGACCGTTCTTTCCGAGATGATGGTGCAGTTGTTGGTGGTATCGGCTGGCTTGGAGACCAAGCTGTAACAGTGGTTGGTATCCAAAAAGGCAAGAGTTTGCAAGACAACCTCAAACGGAATTTTGGCCAACCGCATCCAGAAGGCTATCGTAAGGCCCTGCGTTTGATGAAACAGGCTGAAAAGTTTGGTCGTCCAGTTGTGACCTTTATCAATACTGCAGGTGCCTATCCTGGTGTGGGAGCGGAAGAACGTGGTCAGGGAGAAGCTATTGCTCGCAATCTCATGGAAATGAGTGACCTGAGAGTTCCGATTATCGCCATCATTATAGGTGAAGGTGGTTCAGGCGGGGCTCTGGCTTTAGCAGTCGCAGACCGTGTTTGGATGCTGGAAAATTCTATCTATGCCATCCTCAGTCCAGAAGGCTTTGCTTCCATTCTATGGAAGGACGGCACTCGTGCCATGGAAGCAGCAGAGTTGATGAAAATCACATCACATGAACTGCTAGAAATGGACGTGGTGGACAAGGTGATTTCTGAAGCAGGACTTTCTAGCAAAGAATTAATTAAGAATGTCAAAAAAGAACTCCAAGCTGAGCTAGCTAGACTTTCACAAAAACCGCTAGAAGAGTTGTTGGAAGAACGCTATCAACGATTTAGAAAATACTAATACTCTTCGAAAATCAAATTCAAACCACGTCAGCTTCGCCTTGCCGTACTCAAGCACTGCCTACGGCTAGCTTCCTAGTTTGCTCTTTGATTTTCATTGAGTATAATTCTTTAGAATACATAAAAACTAGAACTGGCAGTCAGTTCTAGTTTTTATGTGGTTCTTACTATGTGCAGAGGGGAAAGTCAAAAGGTGCTTGGAAGACCAAACACCTTTTCGATTATTCATTTTCTTCAGTTACAAATTGACTAAGCAGTCCATTGATAAAACGGGCTGATTTTTGATCTGAAAAATTCTTAGCGAGTTCAATAGCTTCATTGACTGCTACCAGCTGAGGTGTATCAAATGAAGTGATTTCAAAGATTCCTAAGCGTAGTAAGTTTTTTTCGACCAAAGTCAAGCGTTCAACTGTCCAGCCTGACTTGAGGTGCTGGTTGATTTGTTTATCCAACTCTTCTTTTTGAGCTTGGATACCAGAAACCAAGTTTAGAAGAAAGACTGGGATTTGCACATCTGCATCTTCACGGTCATGTGTGTAGGCAAAGTGACAAGCCGTTTCCATATCTGTACCGAATTCAAGGCTCATAAGAGCTTGAAAAGCGCATTTACGAAGTTCGCGTCTAGATTCTAATAATGGACTAGTCATTGAGGAAGTCCTCGTTAAATAAATCTTTCAACTCTGGTTTAGGTGTTTTATCTGGAACGATTCCTGTAACATGGATATTGACAGCAGAAAGTTCCACATCAGCCATATCATGGACAGCATCTTTGACCGCTTTTTGAATAGCAAGAGCAACTTTTGGTACTTTCACACCGTACTCAAGATAGAGGTAGATGTCAGCAGTTAGTTCTTCGTTGCTTTCTTTTAAGTAGACGCCACGACCAAGAGAGAGTTTTGATAGGGTATCAGATACGGATTTATTTGAAAATGAGTGGACACCATCAACTTTAGCAGTTGCGATAGCAATGATTTTTTCAAGTACACGTGGAGCGATAACGATTTCGCCAAATTGTTCTTCAATTCCCATAGAATGACCTCTTTCTAGAGATTAGGCACGAGAAACGTAAGTTCCTTCTGCAGTGTTGATGATCAATTTTTGTCCAGCTTCGATGAAGTCAGGAACGTTGACAACAAGTCCAGTTTCCATAGTTGCTGGTTTACCAGAACCTGTAACAGTAGCACCCTTGATAGATGGTTGTGTTTCAGCAACTGTCAATTCAACAGTAGTTGGTACAGTTACACCGATTACTTCAGTTCCGTAGAATTGGATTTTCACATCAGAGTTTTCAAGGATGTAAAGCAATTCATTTTCAACGTTCACGACTGGGATTTCGTATTGGTCGTAAGTTTCAGTGTTCATGAAGTAGGCAGTTTCATCCATTTTGTACAAGTATTGAGCTGGAACAGTTTCGATAATAGCTTGTTCGAATTTTTCTTCTGGACGGTAGCTTGTGTCAAAAGTAGAACCAGTACGGACATCACGTAATTTCATACGCATGATTGTGTTCCCTTTACCTGGTTTATGGTGGCTAGCTTCCAAAACGCGGATCAATTTTCCGTCTGCAGTTTCAAATGTCATACCAGCTTTCAATTTGCTTGCTTCAATCATGTTTTTACCTCTTTAATAAATATTATTACTCTTCATTTTACCATAAAATCTTCTGGAAATAAAGCCAAAATAGTTATTGGGACATGGTAGGAGCGAAAAAACCAACCTCAGGGCTGGTTTCTTTTACATATTAATCTTCTTTCAACTTCGCTAATTCTTGGGCAAGGAGTTTAAGGGCTACTTGTGGGTTGGCTTGGCCTTTGGTTGCTTTCATAAGGAATCCTGTGAAGGCCTTGTCTGCGTTACGTTTGCCTGACTTGAAGTCGGCAACTGCGGCTTCGTTGTCCGCAAAGACTTGGTGGATGATTGGAATCAAAACAGCTGGATCTGAGATTTGAACCATGCCAGCTTTTTCCACGTATTCACGCGCGCCACCGCCATTTTTAGCCAGGTGGACAAAGACTTTCTTGGCAATCTTAGAAGAGATAGTACCGTCTTCGATGATGGCAATCATTTCAACCAAGTTTTCTGGTGTCAATTCGATTTGTTCCAGTGTCTTACCTTCTGCGTTCAAGAATTGAGCTACCTCACCTTGGAGCCAGTTAGAAACTTGTTTGGCATCGCCACCGAGGGAAACAGCAGCTTCAAAGAAGTCAGAAGTAACTTTGTTTGCAGTCAACTGACTAGCATCGTAGTCTGATAAGCCAAGTTCAGATACATAACGTGCACGGCGTTCTTTTGGAAACTTTGGCAACTCTGTACGCATTTCCTCGATCCATTCGTCTGAGATTTCAAAGAGAGGTAGGTCTGGTTCTGGGAAGTAGCGGTAGTCTGCAGCACCTTCCTTGACACGCATGAGGATGGTTGCTTTGTTGGCTTCATCGTAACGGCGTGTTTCTTGGCGGATTTGACCACCTGAGCGAAGGATTTCAGCTTGACGTTGGACTTCATATTCAAGCCCCTTGCGGACATTTGAGAAGGAATTCAAGTTCTTCAACTCAGTCTTGGTACCGAATTTCTCTTGACCATAAGGACGAAGGGAGATATTGGCATCCACACGCATAGAACCTTCTTCCATCTTAACGTCAGAAATGCCAGCATACTGGATAACTTCCTTGAGGGCTGTTAGATAAGCGTAAGCTTCTTCGGGCGAACGCATGTCGGCTTCAGATACAATCTCAATCAATGGCACCCCTTGGCGGTTGAGGTCAACATAAGAGTAGCCATCTGTACCGTGGGTGTTTTTACCAGCGTCTTCTTCTAGGTGAGCACGTTCGATACCGATTTTCTTAGTTGTACCGTCTTCTAGCTCCACTTCAATCCATCCATTGTAACCAATTGGTTCATCAAACTGAGAAATTTGGTAGGCTTTAGGATTATCAGGATAGAAGTAGTTCTTGCGGTCGAAGTGCATCTTTTTGTGGATGTCCATGTTGAGGGCGAGAGCAGCCTTGATACCGGCATCGACAACACCTTTATTGAGAACTGGCAGAACTCCTGGGAAAGACCAGTCAATCACGTTAGTGTTGGCGTTTTGGTCATTTCCGAAGTGGGCAGAAGTAGGTGAGAAGATTTTTGAATTGGTGTTGAGCTCTACGTGGACTTCAAGTCCAATGACTGTTTCAAAGTTCATTAGTTGTCACCTCCAAAAATCACGGGTTGTTGTTTGTGGTAGTCTGTTGTTGCTTCAAAGGCAGCAGCAGCTTGGTAAATGGTTTCCTCAGAATACTTAGGACCAATCAATTGTAGACCGACAGGTAGACCTTGAGTGAATCCAGCAGGAATCGAAATTCCTGGGAGACCTGCTAAGTTGACTGGAATGGTCAAAAGGTCAGCCAAGTACATGGCAACTGGATCATGGTTGAGTGAGTCCAAGTCATAAGCAACACTTGGAGCAGTTGGACCCAAAATCAAGTCGTAATCCGCGAAGACTTTTTCGAAATCTTGAATGATGAGGGTACGAACCTGACCAGCTTTCTTGTAGTAGGCATCGTAGTAACCTGATGAAAGACTGAAAGTACCTAGCATGATACGACGTTTCACTTCTTCACCAAAACCTTGGCTACGGCTGTTTACATAGATTTCATCAAGGTTAGTTGCATCTTCTGCGCGGTAGCCGTAACGTATGCCGTCAAAGCGTTGCAAGTTTGATGAAGCTTCAGATGAAGCGATGATGTAGTAAACTGCCACACCGTATTTAGAGTGAGGAAGGCTGACTTCTTCGACGATAGCGCCAAGTTTTTCAAAGTGCTTAGCAGCATTAAGAATAGTTTCCTTAACCTCTGGGTCAATTCCTTCGCCAAGGTATTCCTTAGGTAAAGCAATTTTCATGCCCTTGATGTCTTGACCAATTTTTGAAGTAAAGTCGGCAATGCGGACAGGGGCCGAAGTAGAGTCTTTGGCATCTTCGCTGGCAATAGCGTTGAGCAAGAGAGCATTTTCTTTAACAGTAGGAGCAAAAGGTCCGATTTGGTCTAATGAGCTACCAAAGGCAATGAGACCGAAACGTGAAACTGTTCCGTAGGTTGGTTTGAGACCAACAATCCCGTTAAAGGCAGCAGGTTGGCGGATAGACCCACCAGTATCAGAACCAAGTGACAAGCGGACTTGTCCTGAGGCTACAGCTGCGGCAGAACCACTTGATGAACCACCAGGAACCTTGCTCTGGTCCCAAGCGTTTTTAGTTGCTCCGTAGTGGGAAGTCTCACCTGAACCACCCATGGCAAATTCGTCCATGTTAGTTTTCCCGACGACAATCATACCCTTGGATTTTGCATTGGCAACCGCAGTCGCATCAAAGATTGGCTCATAGTTGTAGAGCATTTTTGAGGCAGCAGTTGTGAGAATACCGTCTGTAGAGATGTTATCCTTAACAGCCAATGGAATTCCTGAAAGGACATTATCAGCGTCAATTCCAGCTTCATCAATGGCTTTGGCTTGAGCAAGAGCCTTCTCTTCAGCGATGGTAACAAAAGCGTTAATAGCTGTTTCGCGAGACTTGATATCTTCAAGCGTAGCTTGTGTCAATTCAGTTGCTGAAATTTCCTTAGAGACAAGGAGATTATGCAAGTCTTCAATAGTTTTATTGTTGAAAGTCATTAGGCATCTCCTCCATCGTCTAGGATAGCTGGGACCTTGATATAGTAGTTATCTTTTTCAGGTACGTTTTTAAACAAGCGATCACGGTCTGTTCCTTCTTCGGCCACATCAGGGCGGAGTACGGTCTTGCGATCAGCCATAGTCGTAGTAGGTGCGACACCAGTTGTGTCAACTTCGCCCAGCAATTCAACCATGTCAACAATCTTAGACAAGGTAGTCGCAAAGGCAGCAGTTTCTTCTTCAGAGAATCTTAATTTTGAAAGATTGGCAACGTGTGTTACCTCTTCTTGCGTAATTTTCATCTTGCATCCTTTCGTGAAATGATGATTTTTAGTCTGTTCTATTTTACCATATTTTCCTATAAATAAGGGAGGGGGAAGTAAAAAGAAATAGAAATTGAAAAAAATGCTAAAATCCGATATAATGGAGTGTTGAAAGGAATGGTAAAATCCAATGTAAAAATCATTCTTAGCTATTGAAACAAGAAAAATAGAGAATCAAAGAAAGAGAACTTATGAATATTCAAGAAGAAATTAAGAAACGTCGTACCTTTGCCATCATCTCCCACCCGGACGCGGGGAAAACAACCATCACTGAGCAACTGCTCTACTTTGGGGGCGAGATTCGTGAGGCTGGTACTGTAAAAGGGAAAAAAACAGGGACTTTTGCCAAGTCTGACTGGATGGATATCGAGAAGCAACGTGGGATTTCGGTTACTTCATCTGTTATGCAATTTGACTACGATGGCAAGCGCGTGAATATCCTCGACACGCCAGGGCATGAGGACTTTTCAGAAGATACCTATCGTACCTTGATGGCGGTGGATGCTGCGGTCATGGTGGTGGACTCTGCCAAGGGTATCGAGGCTCAAACCAAGAAATTGTTTGAGGTTGTGAAACACCGTGGCATTCCAGTTTTTACCTTTATGAACAAGCTGGACCGTGATGGTCGTGAGCCACTGGATCTCTTGCAAGAGTTGGAAGAAGTCTTGGGTATTGCTAGCTACCCTATGAACTGGCCAATCGGGATGGGGAAAGCTTTCGAAGGCTTGTATGACCTCTATAACCAACGCTTGGAGCTCTATAAAGGGGATGAACGTTTTGCTAGTCTAGAAGATGGGGACAAGCTTTTTGGCAGCAATCCTTTCTACGAGCAAGTCAAGGATGACATTGAACTTTTAAATGAAGCTGGAAATGAGTTTTCAGAGGAAGCTATTCTGGCTGGAGAATTGACACCAGTCTTCTTCGGTTCAGCTTTGACAAACTTTGGTGTGCAGACCTTCCTTGAGACTTTCCTTAAGTTTGCTCCAGAACCACATGGTCATAAGAAAACAGACGGCGAAATTGTGGATCCTTACGACAAGGATTTCTCAGGATTTGTCTTTAAAATCCAAGCTAACATGGACCCTCGTCACCGTGACCGCATCGCCTTTGTCCGTATCGTATCAGGTGAATTTGAGCGTGGTATGAGTGTCAATCTACCTCGTACTGGTAAAGGTGCTAAACTTTCGAATGTGACTCAGTTTATGGCGGAAAGTCGTGAGAATGTGACCAATGCCGTGGCAGGTGATATTATCGGTGTTTACGATACAGGTACCTATCAGGTTGGGGATACCTTGACAGTTGGGAAAAACAAGTTTGAGTTTGAACCACTGCCAACCTTTACTCCTGAAATTTTCATGAAAGTTTCTGCTAAGAATGTCATGAAACAAAAATCTTTCCATAAGGGGATTGAGCAATTGGTGCAAGAAGGTGCTGTTCAGCTCTATAAGAATTACCAAACAGGCGAGTACATGCTGGGAGCTGTTGGTCAACTCCAGTTTGAAGTCTTTAAGCACCGTATGGAAGGCGAGTACAATGCGGAAGTGGTTATGAGCCCAATGGGTAAGAAGACCGTTCGTTGGATCAAGCCTGAGGACTTGGATGAACGGATGTCATCAAGTCGCAATATCTTGGCCAAAGACCGTTTTGACCAACCAGTCTTTCTATTTGAAAATGACTTTGCCCTTCGCTGGTTTGCAGATAAGTATCCAGACGTAGAGTTGGAAGAGAAGATGTAGATCGCCAAAGTTACTTGATTGTGTAACAATCTAAGTAACTAACGCCAAGTTTCTATGGAACTTGGCTAGGCGCTCCACTAGTAAAGTTTTACGAATAATATCGATTCGTAAAACTTTACGTCGTAACTGGTAGTGAGCGGTCTAGCTAACTGCCTTACTAACTACGTTTGGCAAATAGAATCGATTTGCCAAACTCTGTGTCGTGGTGTAAAAATCGGCTTACCTAAATGCTTCATTAGTCAAAGTCCACTAATGGTGTCGATTCGTGGATTTTTCCGTCGTAAGGGTAAGGAAGCGAACTAGCTAACTGCCTCACTCACTACGTTTTGTAAATGAAATTGATTTGTAAAACTTAGTGTCGTGGATAATAAGACAGCAAAGTATGTAGGGTTTTACCTTAGCACTCTATAAAAAGATGTTGAATATTAGGCCTTATTCGTTTTACTATTAACCTTCATGGTGATAACTTACAAATAAAAGAAAACTTCAGATATTCACCTTTTGTGATTGGTCTGAAGTTTTCTTTTTTATACTCAATGAAAATCAATGAGTAAACTAGGAAGCTAGCCGCAGGCTGGTCAAAACACCGTTTTGAGGTTGTGGATAGAACTGACGAAGTCAGCTCAAAACACCGTTTTGAGGTTGTGGATAGAACTGACGAAGTCAGCTCAAAACACCGTTTTGAGGTTGTGGATAGAACTGACGAAGTCAGTAACCTATATACGGCAAGGTGAAACTGACGTAGTTCGAAGAGTATTACTGTCCATATTTTTGGTAAAAATCAACTTTGACTTGGATGAAGGTTTTGGATTCACGTAGGAGTTGAAGAAGGGTGGCGCGGGTTTCAAATTCTTCTCTTGTCTTGGGAAGACTGCGGTTGCGGAAGACTTCTAGATAGCGTTCAATTTCATCTAGTAAATCAGAAGCAGGATTGGTCTGGCTCAGTTGCCCTGCAATTTTTGAAAAGAGTTGGGCCAAAATCAGACTTTCACTGGCAGCTAGGTGACAGGTGTTGATTTGCTGGGCCATATTTCGCAGGATACGGCTTTGTCGCTGTCTCATCTCAAAGTAGTGGATATGGTAATCGGTCTGGTGAAAGAGGTGGTCAGAGTGATCTAGATAGACCAGTCTGAGTGCTTCTTCTAAAAGTGTGTCCAATTCTTCTACTAGCTGTGCTCGGTTGCGTCCATCCCCTCTGGATAAATAATATTTGAAGCGTAGGAGGATATCTTTTAATTTTTCTTCTACCAATGTGTGGTAGTGCTGGATTTCCTCTTCTCGTGAAGGCATGTAGAGATTGACCAGTAAGGCAAATCCAGTACCGATTGCAAAGAGAAGGAATTCATTTACTAGAAGGTATGGAGAGGTTGACTCTTGAATCAAGAGATGGCTAACCAAAACAGTACTTGGTGTGATGCCAATTTCCCAGCCCATCTTGTAGGCCAGAGGAACGTATAGGGCAAGATAGAGGCCAAGGCTCCAGATATGAAATCCGCTCAAGTTGAAAGCCAAAACGCCAATAGTCAGAGCTAGAAGCATAGAAAAAAGCCGATTGCGGGCCAGTTTTAAGGTACTTCTACGAGTATCGGATAGGCTCAAGAGAGCGATGATTCCGGCCGAAACTGCTGAGGAAAGATTGAGAAAATAAGCAAGAAGGCAGGCAAGACAGGTAGCTAAAATGAGCTTGGTCGTACGTTGGCTAATAGACATAAGAATTTCCTAATAAGTTAGAATAAAAGCGTAAAAGACAAGACCTGAGCAGGCTTGCCTTTATGAGTTATTTTTTACGGGCTGCTGCGTATTCGGCAACGGCAGTAAAGAGGACATCTGTAGAAGAGTTGAGGGCTGTTTCACATGAGTCTTGGATGACCCCAATCACAAATCCAACCCCGACAACTTGCATGGCAATATCGTTAGAAATACCGAAAAGGCTACAAGCAACTGGGATAAGAAGGAGGGAACCTCCCGCAATACCAGAAGCACCACAGGCTGAGATAGCTGCTACTACACTGAGGACAAAGGCTGTCGCAAAGTCAACAGGGATTCCAAGAGTGTTAACTGCAGCAAGGGTCAAAACGTTAATGGTAATCGCTGCCCCGGCCATGTTGATAGTAGAACCAAGGGGGATAGAGACAGAATAGGTATCTGGATCCAGTCCGAGGTCGTGGCAAAGTTTCATGTTGACAGGGATGTTAGCTGCAGAACTACGAGTAAAGAAGGCTGTCACACCGCTGACACGCAAACATTTCCAAACGAGGGGATAAGGGTTTCTCTTCATAAAGAGGAAGGCAATCAATGGATTGACTACTAAGGCCACAAAGAACATAGTTGTCACCAAGAGGGCAAGCAAGATTCCGTAGTTGGCTAGACTTCCGATTCCCTTATCAGAGATGGTTTTGAAGACAAGACCAAGGATACCAAATGGAGCTAGGTTAATGATCCATTCGACAATCTTAGAAGTCACATCAGCCATGGTTTTTAGCAATTCTTTACTATTTTTGCTGGCTTCTCTCATAGCAATCCCGAAAACAACTGCCCAAGATAGGATACCGATGTAGTTGGCTGTGACGAGGGCATTGACAGGGTTGTCTACGAGTTTAAGCAAGAGATTGCTGAGGACTTGGCCAATCCCATCTGGCGGAGCAATATCGGTATTAGCACTATTTAGGGTAATTTCAACAGGTACGATGAAACTTGCTAGTACAGCGATAAGGGCAGCGGCAAAGGTTCCCACCAAATAAAGTAAGATAACCGTTTTCATATTGCTATCTTGCCCCTTGTGATGTTGGGAAAGGGCGTTAGCAACGAGGGCAAAGACCAGAATGGGTGCGATGGCTTTGAGGCCACCAACAAAGAGATCTCCGAGCAGGCCAATTCCTGAAATGTTAGGAAGTGTCAGTCCTAGGGTTCCTCCAATAAGCATGCCAATCAAGATACGTTTGATTAGGCTTGCCTTATTCCAAGCATGAATGAATTTTTTCATAACAATCTCCTTTGTTGTGTAATGTTTATGATTATAGTATAAATATGAACTAAAATCAAGAATTTTCTGTCTATTTTTGAAATTATTTTTGAATATTTATGGAGATTCATCACTTGTGAAAGTATGGTATAATAAATGAAAGGAGTTTTCTATGCAAGAATTTATTCAAATCTATCTCAATAAGCTTGATATTACAGCGATTATAGAGAATATCTTGACCAAGGTACTTTCTCTTTTATTCTTATTTTTACTCTTCTACATAGCTAAAAAAATGCTTCATACCATGGTGCAGAGAATTGTTAAACCTTCTCTAAAAATGTCTCATCATGATGTCGGACGTCAGAAAACCATCTCACGCCTGCTGGAAAATGTGTTTAATTATACTCTTTATTTCTTTTTACTTTACTGTATCTTGTCGATTTTAGGTTTGCCAGTTTCTAGTTTGCTGGCAGGTGCTGGAATTGCTGGGGTGGCGATTGGTATGGGAGCTCAAGGTTTTCTGTCTGATGTCATCAATGGCTTTTTCATCCTTTTTGAACGTCAATTGGATGTGGGAGATGAGGTTGTTCTGACAAATGGTCCTATTACTGTATCGGGCAAGGTCGTCAGCGTCGGCATTCGAACAACACAACTCAGAGGAGAAGACCAGGTTCTGCACTTCGTTCCCAATCGGAATATTACCGTCGTTAGCAATTTCTCTCGGACAGACCAGGCCTGAAATTTTAGCAGATTTATGGTACAATAGAAAGAGTTTGGTAAAGGAGAGAAGATGTTTTTAGAAAAACAGTTGGGCAATGGCTGTACCTGGATTGACCTAGATTTGGACAAGTTGAAAAAACTAGAAGATCTTTCTGAAATCTACGGTTTGGACAAGGAAACCATTGAGTACGCACTGGATAGGAATGAGCGAGCCCACATGGATTATCACCGTGAAAATGGGACTGTGACCTTTATCTACAATGTCTTGAACTTGAAAAAGGATAAGGAATACTACGAAGCCTTTCCCATGACCTTTATCGTGGAACATCGTCGCCTGATTACCATTAGTAATACCAAGAACGCTTATGTCGTTGAACAAATGACCCGTTATCTGGACAGTCATGACACGCTTTCGATTTACAAGTTTCTCTTTGCCAGTCTGGAAATCATCAGCAATGCCTACTATCCTGTCATCGAGCAGATGGACAAGAGTAAGGATGAGGTCAATGGCCTCTTACGTCAGCGGACGACCAAGAAAAATCTCTTTGCCTTGTCTGACTTGGAGACCGGTATGGTTTATCTTACTGCGGCTGCTAAGCAAAATCGTATGTTGTTAGAGCATATTCAGGGGCATGCCCTCTATCGTAGTTTTAACGAGATTGAGAGAGAGCAGTTTGATGATGCCATGATTGAGGCTCATCAGCTGGTGTCCATGACAGATTTAATTTCTCAAGTTCTCCAACAACTATCAGCATCTTACAACAACATCCTAAACAATAATCTGAATGATAATTTGACAACCTTGACCATCATTTCAGTCTTGCTAGCGGTTTTGGCAGTCGTGACAGGCTTTTTCGGAATGAATGTTCCCCTACCTTTAACAGATGAGCCCCATGCTTGGCTCTACATCAGTTTGGCTAGTGCAGGTTTGTGGATTGTCTTGTCATTGTTATTAAGGAAAATTGCGAAAAAAAGTTAAGAAAAGGAGCCAGAATGGCGATTGAAAATTACATGCCAGATTTTGCTGTGGAAGCAGTTTATGATCTGACAGTTCCAAGCCTGCAGGTGCAGGGAATCAAGGCTGTTTTGGTCGATTTGGACAATACTCTCATTGCTTGGAACAACCCTGATGGGACGCCAGAGATGAAGCAATGGCTACATGATCTTCGGGACGCGGGTATTCGCATCATCGTGGTCTCAAATAACACCAAAAAACGAGTTCAACGTGCAGTTGAGAAGTTTGGAATTGATTATGTTTATTGGGCTCTGAAACCCTTCACATTTGGGATTGACCGTGCCATGAAGGAATTTCACTATGAGAAAAGTGAAGTAGTCATGGTTGGCGACCAGCTCATGACCGATATTCGAGCAGCCCACCGTGCAGGCATTCGCTCGATTTTAGTCAAACCCTTGGTCCAACATGACTCAATCAAAACGCAGATTAATCGAGCTCGTGAGCGTCGTGTCATGCGAAAAATCACTGAAAAGTACGGACCGATTACATATAAAAAAGGAATTTAATTATGGAAGAAATTCTCTGTATTGGTTGTGGAGCAACCATTCAGACGACAGACAAGGCTGGTCTTGGTTTTACCCCCCAGTCGGCACTTGAAAAAGGTTTGGAGACAGGCGAAGTCTATTGCCAACGCTGCTTCCGTCTCCGCCACTACAATGAAATCACGGATGTCCAGTTGACGGATGATGATTTCCTCAAGCTCTTGCACGAGGTGGGAGACAGTGATGCCTTGGTGGTCAATGTCATTGATATCTTTGACTTTAATGGCTCTGTTATCCCAGGCTTGCCACGTTTTGTATCGGGCAATGATGTCCTTTTGGTTGGAAATAAAAAGGATATCCTACCCAAGTCTGTTAAACCAGGCAAGATTAGCCAGTGGCTTATGGAACGTGCACATGAAGAAGGTCTTCGTCCAGTCGATGTCGTCCTAACTTCGGCACAAAATAAACATGCTATTAAGGAAGTCATTGACAAAATCGAACACTACCGTAAGGGTCGTGATGTCTATGTCGTTGGGGTAACTAACGTTGGAAAATCAACTCTAATCAATGCTATTATCCAAGAAATCACGGGTGACCAGAATGTCATTACGACTTCGCGCTTCCCAGGGACAACCTTGGATAAGATTGAGATTCCGCTTGATGACGGATCTTATATCTACGATACGCCGGGAATTATCCACCGCTACCAGATGGCTCACTACTTGACGGCTAAAAACCTCAAGTATGTCAGCCCTAAAAAGGAAATTAAACCCAAAACCTATCAGCTCAATCCTGAACAAACACTGTTTCTAGGCGGTCTCGGACGCTTTGACTTCATTGCAGGTGAAAAGCAAGGATTTACAGCTTTCTTTGACAATGAACTCAAACTCCACCGAACCAAGCTAGAAGGAGCTAGTGCTTTCTACGACAAGCACATCGGAACCCTCCTCACACCACCAAATAGCAAGGAAAAAGAAGATTTTCCAAAACTGGTCCAGCATGTATTTAACATCAAGGACAAGACAGACCTAGTCATCTCAGGCCTAGGCTGGATTCGCGTAACAGGCACCGCCAAAGTCGCCGTCTGGGCACCAGAAGGCGTTGCAGTTGTCACACGAAAAGCAATTATTTAAAAGTATTATTACAAAATCGCCGAGCGAACAAAGTGAGCTCATATAGCGATAGTTATTGCCGTGGTGTCTTGCCAATCTGTAGATTGGCAAGGGGCACAATTGAGACCAAGGCTCAATTGTGAGGTCAGGAAATCCATTTTTCAAAGATGAGATCTTTGGAAAATTAGTTCCGACCGTCCCCCACCACCTAAAATAACTATCAAAAAACAAGGAAGAAAATTATGTCATTAACATCAAAACAACGTGCCTTCCTCAACAGCCAGGCACACACCCTCAAACCCATCATCCAAATCGGAAAAAATGGACTCAACGACCAAATCAAAACCAGCGTCCGTCAGGCACTTGACGCCCGTGAATTGATTAAAGTAACGCTCTTACAAAACACTGATGAAAATATCCACGAAGTGGCTGAAATCTTGGAAGAAGAAATCGGTGTGGACACAGTCCAAAAAATCGGACGCATCTTGATTTTGTTTAAACAATCTAGCAAGAAAGAAAATCGCAAGATTTCTAAAAAAGTCAAAGAAATCTAAAAACCTACTCCAAACAACTGTTTTTACAGAGAAATAAAGGAGACTAGCCTATGGCAATCGAACTATTGACTCCCTTTACCAAGGTAGAGTTGGAGCCAGAAATCAAGGAGAAAAAACGCAAACAAGTCGGGATTTTAGGGGGGAATTTTAACCCCGTTCACAATGCCCATCTCATTGTTGCGGACCAAGTACGGCAACAGTTGGGACTGGATCAGGTCCTGCTCATGCCTGAATACCAACCTCCCCACGTAGATAAAAAGGAAACCATCCCTGAACACCATCGTCTCAAGATGCTTGAATTGGCGATCGAGGGGATTGAAAGGCTAGCCATTGAAACAATCGAGCTAGAGCGCAAGGGTATTTCTTACACCTACGACACCATGAAGCTTCTAACTGAGAAGAATCCAGACACGGATTATTACTTTATCATCGGTGCCGACATGGTGGACTATCTGCCTAAGTGGTACCGAATTGATGAATTGGTTGACATGGTTCAGTTTGTGGGGGTTCAGCGCCCACGTTACAAGGCTGGAACTTCTTACCCAGTTATCTGGGTGGATGTGCCTCTCATGGATATCTCGTCTAGTATGGTGCGTGACTTCCTTGCCCAAGGTCGGAAACCCAACTTTCTCCTACCTCAGCCTGTGCTAGACTATATCGAGAAGGAGGGGCTCTACTGATGGCCTATCAAGACTATATCAACTGCTCCCGTGAGGCTTTGTTGGAAAGAATGGCAGAGCTTCTACCTGAAAAACGTTTAACCCACTGTCTGGGTGTGGAGCGTGCAGCCATAGAACTAGCAGAGAGATTTGGAGTAGATGTCGAGAAGGCAGGTTTAGCAGGCCTTCTTCATGACTACGCTAAAAAGCTGTCAGATAAGGAATTTTTAGACTTGATTGACCGTTATCAGCTAGACCCTGATCTCAAAAACTGGGGTAATAATGTCTGGCATGGTATGGTTGGCATCTACAAGATTCAGGAAGATTTGAATTTGCATGATTCTGAAATTCTACGAGCCATTGAAATCCATACAGTCGGTGCTGACCAGATGACTGATCTTGATAAGGTTGTCTATGTCGCAGACTATATCGAGCACAATCGTGCCTTTCCTGGAGTGGATGTGGCGCGTGAGATTGCAAGTTTATCGCTCAATAAGGCAGTTGCTTACGAAACAGCTCGTACTGTGGAACATTTGGCTCATCAGGGATTTCCCATCTATCCCCAAACCCTTGAAACCTATAACGCCTTTGTGCACTATTTGAAAGAGGACTAAATGAAAACGGCTTTTATAATCATTGATGTTCAGAATATTTTAGTGGAAACTGGGTTCCAGACAAAAAGTCTATTGGAAAAAATTTCTTATTTACAAAACCAGGCTAGAAGCAAGAATATTGAAATTATCTATGTTCAACATATTGAGAACTCTGAAGCTCAAACATCAGAAGATTGGCAGTTATCTGAGCTTTTAAACCGAAAACCTGATGAAAAGGTCTTTCAGAAGAAGTATAACAGTATTTTCAAAGAAACTGGTTTAAAAGAATACTTGGATAAACAGGGGATTGAAAAATTAGTTTTATGTGGTATGCAGACAGAATATTGTGTGGATACCTCTGTCAAGGTTGCCTTTGAATATGGCTATCAGCTTATTATTCCAGAAGGTGCTGTCACAACCTTTGATGGGGATGACATTCCAGCAGAAAAGATAAATGAATTTTATGAGGGCATTTGGGAGGAGCGCTTTGCAGATGTCCTAGATTACAAACATATTTTTTAAAAAGAGGACTAAATGAACGAAAAAGAATTACTAGAACTAGTCGTGAAAGCGGCTGATGAGAAACGTGCGGAGGATATCCTCGCACTTGACGTACAAGAATTGACCAGCGTGACGGACTACTTTGTTATCACTAGCTCAATGAATAGCCGTCAGTTGGATGCTATCGCTGATAATATCCGTGAAAAAGTAGCCCAAGCAGGCTTTAAAGGTAGCCATGTCGAAGGTGATGCAGCTGGAGGTTGGGTCTTGCTGGACCTAGGCGCTGTCGTTGTGCATATCTTCTCAGAAGAAATGCGTGCCCACTATAACCTAGAAAAACTATGGCATGAGGCGAATTCAGTAGATATTTCAGAAGCTCTTGCTTAGAAGATGAACTCAGTTGTAGTCAACTGGGTTTTATTTGCTTATTTTAGAAAAAATTGATAGAAAGGTAAAGAGCGAGTGGTGTTTGCCATGGAGGCTCTTGGTATCATGATTATGGCAACTTATGAAACCTTTGCGGCGGTCTATGATGAAGTCATGGACGATAGTTTATACGATAAATGGACGGATTTTTCTCTGCGTCACTTGCCAAAAACTAAGGAGAGAAAGAAACTCTTGGAATTGGCTTGTGGGACAGGTATCCAGTCTGTTCGCTTTTCTCAAGCTGGTTTTGATGTGACTGGCCTGGACTTGAGTGCTGATATGTTGAAGATTGCCGAGAAGAGAGCTTCTTCAGCCAAACAAAAGATTGATTTTATGGAAGGCAATATGCTGGATTTGTCTAAGGTGGGTAAATATGATTTTGTCACCTGTTATTCGGACTCAATCTGCTACATGCAGGATGAGGTGGAAGTAGGTGACGTTTTTAAAGAAGTCTATAATGTCCTCAACGAAGACGGAGTTTTCATCTTTGACGTACATTCGACCTATCAGACAGATGAGGTTTTTCCAGGCTATTCTTATCATGAAAATGCGGAAGATTTTGCCATGCTCTGGGATACTTATGAGGATGCAGCACCTCACTCTATCGTTCATGAGTTGACTTTCTTTGTCAAGGAAGCGGATGGTTCCTTTAGTCGCCACGATGAAGTGCATGAGGAGCGGACTTATGAGGTTCTGACCTATGATATTTTGCTGGAACAGGCCGGTTTCAAGTCCTTCAAACTCTATGCGGACTTTGAGGACAAGGAGCCAACAGAAACTAGTACCCGTTGGTTTTTTGTGGCACAGAAGTAGGAGATTAGCATGACCATCACGGGTATTATCGCGGAGTTTAATCCTTTTCATAATGGGCATAAATACCTGCTGGATCAGGCAGAGGGTTTGAAAATCGTAGCTATGTCTGGAAATTTCATGCAACGTGGAGAACCAGCGATTATAGATAAGTGGATACGGGCCCAGATGGCGCTGGAAAATGGCGCAGATTTGGTAGTGGAATTGCCCTTTTTAGTCAGTGTTCAGGCAGCTGATTTCTTTGGTCAAGGAGCTGTGGATATCTTGGCTCGGTTGGGCATTGATACTCTGGCTTTTGGTACAGAGAAAGTTCTGGATTACCAGAAAATTGCTGACTTATACACAGAGCAAGGTACTGAGATGGAGAAATTTGTGGAAAATCTGCCTGATTCCCTCTCTTATCCACAGAAGACCCAGGCCATGTGGAAGGAATTTGCAGGTCTTGATTTTTCTGGCAATACGCCCAATCATGTTCTTGCTCTTGCCTATGCCAAGGCTGTTGCAGGACGCAACATCAAACTTCATCCGATTCAGCGTCAGGGAGCGGGTTATCATTCTGTGGACAAGGATGTGGACTTTGCCTCGGCGACAGCTCTGCGCCAGCATCAGTCAGACCAAGATTTCTTAGAACGCTTTATGCCTTCTGTTGCCCTCTTTGAGCAGGCCAGTAAGGTGAGCTGGGAAGACTATTTTCCCTTGCTTAGCTATCAAATCTTGTCCAATCCAGACCTAACCACTATCTATCAGGTCAATCAAGAAATGGCAGTGCGCATTAAGGGAGCCATCAAGACAGTCCAGTCTGTGGAAGACTTGGTTGAGGCGATTGCGACCAAACGTTACACCAAGGCGCGTGTCAGACGCCTATTGACCTATATCTTGGTGCAAGCTAGAGAAGGTGACTTGCCAGAAGCCATTCATGTCCTTGGATTTACCGAAAAAGGCAGACAACATCTCAAGTCTTTGAAAGGGCAGGTCGATCTAGTTAGCAGAATTGGCAAAGAACCTTGGGATGCCATGACCCAAAAGGCAGACCAGATTTATCAACTTGGAAATTCAAGTATAGCAGAGCAGAATTTTGGAAGAGTACCGATTAGAATAGAATCAAACTAAGTCTACTGAAAGGTAGGCTTTTTAAAATAACAAGTTTATTTTAGTGATTGTGCCCTAAATTCCTCAAAACATATTCTATTTTAGGTTTGTGAAAATCACTTTTTTATGGTAGAATGTAAAAGAATGTATGTCATTCGGAATAACAATAAAATGAGGTAAAAACATGGAAATCATGTCGCTTGCGATTGCTGTTTTTGCCGTCATCATTGGTTTAGTCATTGGATATGTCAGCATCTCAGCCAAGATGAAATCATCTCAGGAAGCTGCAGAGTTGATGCTTTTAAATGCTGAACAAGAAGCAACTAATTTACGTGGACAAGCTGAGCGTGAAGCGGATTTACTTGTTAATGAAGCCAAACGTGAAAGCAAGTCTCTTAAAAAAGAAGCACTATTGGAGGCCAAAGAAGAAGCCAGAAAATACCGTGAAGAAGTGGACGCTGAATTCAAATCAGAACGTCAAGAACTCAAACAAATCGAAAGTCGTTTGACAGAGAGGGCTACTAGCCTCGACCGTAAGGACGACAATTTGACGAGTAAAGAACAAACACTTGAACAAAAAGAACAAAGTATTTCTGATAGAGCGAAAAACCTTGATGCGCGTGAAGAGCAATTAGAGGAAGTCGAAAGACAAAAAGAAGCAGAGTTAGAGCGTATTGGTGCCCTGTCTCAGGCAGAAGCACGAGATATTATCTTGGCTCAGACAGAGGAAAACTTGACCAAGGAGATTGCTAGCCGTATTCGCGAAGCTGAGCAAGAGGTCAAGGAACGTTCTGACAAGATGGCCAAGGACATCCTGGTTCAAGCTATGCAACGTATCGCTGGTGAATATGTAGCGGAGTCAACAAACTCAACGGTTCATCTACCAGATGATACTATGAAGGGACGCATTATTGGTCGTGAAGGTCGTAACATTCGTACCTTTGAAAGTTTGACAGGGGTCGATGTGATTATCGACGATACACCAGAAGTGGTGACCTTGTCAGGTTTTGACCCAATCCGTCGTGAGATTGCCCGTATGACTATGGAAATGTTGCTCAAGGATGGTCGTATCCACCCAGCTCGTATCGAAGAGTTGGTTGAGAAAAACCGTCAAGAGATTGACAATAAAATTCGTGAATACGGTGAGGCTGCTGCCTATGAGATTGGTGCACCAAATCTTCATCCAGATTTGATGAAGATTATGGGACGTTTGCAGTTCCGTACGTCATATGGACAAAATGTCTTGCGCCATTCGATTGAGGTTGCTAAGTTGGCTGGTATCATGGCTAGTGAGCTTGGTGAAAATGCGGCTCTTGCCCGTCGTGCCGGATTCCTTCACGATATCGGGAAAGCTATTGACCGCGAGGTTGAAGGTAGCCATGTTGAAATCGGTATGGAATTGGCTCGTAAGTACAAGGAACATCCAGTTGTGGTCAATACGATTGCTAGCCACCACGGCGATGTCGAAGCTGAGAGCGTCATTGCAGTTATCGTCGCTGCAGCAGATGCCTTGAGTGCAGCCCGTCCAGGTGCTCGTAGTGAGTCTCTTGAAAGCTACATCAAGCGTCTTCATGATTTGGAAGAAATTGCTAACGGCTTTGAAGGAGTACAAACTAGCTTTGCCCTTCAAGCAGGACGTGAAATCCGTATCATGGTCAATCCAGGACAAATCAAGGACGACAAAGTCACAATCTTGGCTCACAAAGTTCGTGAGAAAATTGAAAACAATCTCGATTACCCAGGAAATATCAAGGTAACCGTGATTCGCGAGCTTCGTGCAGTAGATTATGCTAAATAAATAAGAAAGAGCAGTTGAAAAATTACTGCTTTTTTGTTACACTAGATAGAAAGACTGTAAAGAATAATTTGGCTTTTTGCCATTATTCTAGAGAAATGTTATTTCACAGACTGACTAAAAGGAGACACAATGGCAGACCGAGGCTTACTAATCGTTTTTTCTGGTCCTTCAGGGGTTGGCAAAGGAACGGTTAGAAGAGAGATTTTTGAGAGTTCTGAAAACCAATTTCAATACTCTGTATCGATGACGACACGCGCACAACGTCCTGGAGAAGTGGACGGTGTTGACTATTTCTTCCGTACTCGCGAAGAGTTTGAAGAGCTGATTCGTCAAGGACAGATGTTGGAATACGCAGAATATGTCGGCAACTACTATGGAACTCCTTTGACCTACGTCAATGAAACCTTGGACAAGGGAATCGATGTTTTCCTTGAAATTGAAGTTCAGGGCGCTCTTCAGGTCAAGAAAAAGGTTCCAGATGCTGTCTTTATCTTCTTGACACCACCAGATTTGGATGAATTGCAAGATCGTTTGGTAGGTCGTGGAACAGATAGTGCTGAAGTGATTGCCCAACGAATCGAAAAGGCCAAGGAAGAAATTGCGCTTATGCGTGAGTATGATTATGCGATTGTCAACGATCAGGTGCCCCTAGCTGCTGAGCGTGTCAAACGTGTAATCGAAGCAGAACACTTCCGTGTGGATCGTGTCATTGGTCACTATCAGGAGATGTTACCAAAATCTCCAACTACTCGATAAAATTTAGAAAATAGGTACAAGCAAATGATGTTAAAACCCTCTATTGATACCTTGCTGGACAAGGTTCCTTCAAAATATTCACTCGTAATCTTGGAAGCAAAACGTGCCCACGAATTGGAAGCAGGTGCGCCAGCAACTCAAGGTTTCAAGTCTGAAAAATCAACTCTTCGCGCTTTAGAAGAAATCGAATCAGGAAACGTTACAATTCACCCAGATCCAGAAGGAAAACGTGAAGCAGTGCGTCGCCGTATCGAAGAAGAAAAACGCCGCAAAGAAGAAGAAGAAAAGAAAATCAAAGAGCAAATCGCTAAAGAAAAAGAAGATGGTGAAAAAATTTAAGGTTGGGGGGACTCAATCTTATTTTTTCTATTACAAGAATGTACTGACAAGGAGGAGGTGAGAAGATGGCTATAGCTAAGATTATTGTGGATGTGCCTTTGATGCAGACGGACCAACCCTATAGTTATAGGATTCCGGAGGAATTTGAGGGAATGCTAGAAGTTGGGATGCGGGTTCATGTGCCTTTTGGTAAGGGCAATCGCCTGATTCAAGGGATTGTTCTTGGTTTGGAGTCCCAACCAGATGAAGAAGAGGTTAATCAAGATTTAAAAGATATTGCGGAGGTGCTGGATTTTTCTCCTGTTCTCACGCAAGAACAACTCTGGCTGGCTGAGGAGTTACGCAAGTCCGTCTTCTCCTACAAAATCTCCATCCTCAAGGCTATGTTACCGGGATTTCTGAACTCCAGCTATGATAAGATTCTCTATCCTCTGGCAGGTCTGAGTCAGGAAGACCGAGAGTGCTTGTTTGGTTCAGAGGATTCGCTTGTCTTTTCTTCTCTGGATTTAGGTAAGCAAGCTGAAATGATGCGTTTGACTAGAAAAGGCCTGCTTGGTCTGGAATATCAGGCGATTGACCAAAAGAAGGTCAAGACCCAGTCTTGGTATGAGGTGAATCTTGCTCAATTAGAAGGTGTTGAGATTTCTACACGCGCCAAGAAAAAGTTGGAACTGAGAGACTATTTGCTGTCTCATCCTGAGAGTGCTTCCTTGGCTAGTTTGTTAGAGTCCTACTCGCGGGAGCAAGTCAACTTCTTTGTGGAACAAGGTGCCATTACTATAGTCCAAAAGGAAGTTCAACGCTCGGCTGCTTATTTTGAAGGCATTGAGGCAAGTCGACCTTTGGAGTTGAATCCAGAACAAAGACAGGCGCGTGATGCGGTTGTCAGTGCTATTGGTAGTCATCAGCCTCCCTTCCTCCTTCAAGGGATTACAGGAAGTGGGAAGACAGAAGTTTACTTGCAGATTATCCAAGGAGCTTTGGACAAGGGCAAGACAGCTATTTTGCTGGTACCTGAGATTTCCTTGACTCCTCAGATGACGGAGCGTTTTATTGCTCGTTTTGGGGACAAGGTTGCTATCCTTCACTCAGGTTTGTCTAATGGTGAAAAGTATGATGAATGGCGCAAGGTCGAGCGTGGCGATGCCCGAGTTGTTGTTGGCGCCAGATCGGCCATCTTTGCTCCGCTGAAAAATCTGGGTGTTATGATTATCGATGAGGAGCATGAAGCGACTTATAAGCAGGACAGTAATCCCCGTTACCATGCTAGAGAGGTGGCTATTTTACGGGCCCAATATAATCAAGCGACTTTAGTCCTTGGTTCTGCAACGCCGAGCTTAGAGAGCCGTGCGAGGGCTGGAAAAGGCGTCTATCAACACTTGCGACTAACCCAACGAGCCAATCCTTTGGCTAAGATCCCTGAGGTTCAAGTAATTGACTTTCGAGATTATATCGGACAAAATGAGACGTCAAACTTTACGCCACCTTTGTTAGAAGCTATTCAGGATCGTCTGGCTAAAAAAGAGCAGGTGGTTCTCATGCTCAATCGTCGTGGTTATTCTAGCTTTGTTATGTGTCGGGAGTGTGGGACGGTGGATACTTGTCCCAACTGTGACATTTCCCTAACCTTGCACATGGATACTAAGACCATGAATTGCCATTATTGCGGTTTCTCCAAGGATATCCCTCAGGTCTGTCCTAATTGTAAGAGTCGCAGCATTCGTTACTATGGGACGGGAACTCAGAAAGCCTACGATGAACTAGCAGAACTCTTTCCTCAAGCCCGCATTCTGCGGATGGATGTAGATACGACGCGCAAGAAAGGAAGTCATCAAGCTTTGCTTGACCAGTTTGGGCGAGGAGAAGCAGATATTTTACTAGGTACTCAGATGATTGCCAAGGGCTTGGATTTTCCAAATGTGACTTTAGTCGGAGTGCTCAATGCAGATACAGCCTTGAATCTGCCTGATTTCCGTTCTTCTGAGAGAACCTTCCAGCTCTTGACTCAGGTAGCAGGTCGTGCAGGCCGTGCTGAAAAAGCTGGTCAGGTTTTGATTCAATCCTATAATCCGCAGCACTATGCTATTCGATTTGCTAAGGATCAGGACTACGAAGGCTTTTATGCCTATGAAATGGGAATCAGACGACAACTTGGCTATCCGCCTTACTATTTCACCATTGGCATTACCCTTTCTCACAAGAAAGAAGAAGAGGTGGTCAAACGTGCTTACGAAGTTATGAATATTTTGTGGTCAGGCTTATCAGAGACCAGTAACATTCTTGGGCCAACGCCCAAACCCATCGCACGTACCCACAACCTCTATCATTACCAGATTTTAATTAAATATCGTTTAGAAGATGAGCTGGGGCCGACCCTCAACCAAGTCTTGGCTTTGACTCAAGAACGGGAAAATAGTGAGCTCCGTCTCAGCATTGACCATGAGCCACAGCAATTTTTATAAGAAGGAGAAGATATGACAAAATTAATCTTTATGGGGACACCCGACTTTTCAGCAACAGTCTTAAAAGGACTTTTGACAGATGACCGTTATGAGATTCTAGCTGTTGTAACCCAGCCAGACCGTGCTGTCGGACGTAAAAAAGTTATCCAGGAAACCCCAGTTAAACAAGCTGCCAAAGAGGCAGGACTTCCTATCTACCAACCTGAAAAATTATCTGGAAGTCCAGAGATGGAAGATATTATGAAGCTAGGAGCAGATGGAATTGTGACTGCTGCTTTTGGGCAGTTTCTCCCAAGTAAACTCCTTGATAGCATGGACTTTGCGGTTAATGTTCACGCCTCCCTTCTTCCAAAACACCGTGGTGGAGCGCCAATCCATTATGCCTTGATTCAAGGAGATGAGGAAGCTGGTGTGACCATTATGGAGATGGTTAAGGAAATGGATGCAGGAGATATGATTTCTCGTCGCAGTATTCCTATCACGGATGGGGACAATGTCGGCACCTTGTTTGAGAAATTGGCGCTAGTTGGTCGTGATTTGCTTTTGGATACTTTGCCTGCCTACATTGCTGGTGACATCAAACCTGAACCACAGGATCCAAGTCAGGTTACTTTCTCGCCAAATATCCAGCCAGAGGAAGAAAAATTGGATTGGAGTAAAAGCAATCGCCAACTTTTCAACCAAATTCGTGGGATGAATCCGTGGCCTGTTGCCCATACTTTCCTTAAGGGTGACCGCTTTAAGATTTATGAAGCGCTACCAGTAGAAGGTCAGGGAAATCCAGGTGAGATCCTCTCTATCGGCAAGAAAGAATTGATCGTCGCGACGGCTGAAGGAGCTCTATCTCTCCAACAAGTGCAACCAGCTGGTAAGCCTAAGATGGACATTGCTTCCTTCCTCAATGGAGTTGGACGGACATTGACTGTAGGAGAACGATTTGGTGACTAAAGTAGAAACGGCTAGACGTTTAGCTCTAGCAGTATTAGAGGATGTTTTTATCAATCAAGCATACTCAAATATCGCCTTAAATAAGCATCTCAAGGGGAGTCAACTTTCAGCAGCAGACAAGGGCTTGGTGACCGAGCTGGTCTATGGAACGGTAGCCCGTAAACTGACTCTGGAATGGTACCTGTCCCACTTTATCGAAGACAGAGACCAGTTAGACAGCTGGATCTATGTCCTGCTTCTCATGAGTGCTTACCAGCTCCGTTATTTGGACAAGATTCCAGATCATGCTGTGGTCAATGAAGCAGTAGAATTGGCCAAAGTCCGTAAAAAAGGCAGTGAAAAATTGGTCAACGCTGTCCTTCGCCGTATCTTACGTGAAGACTGGCCAGTTATTGCTAGCATCAAACGGAAAAACAAGCGTGATTCCATTGCTTATTCTCTCCCGGTTTGGTTGGTGTCTAAACTTAAGGAAGAATACGGAGAGGAGCGAGCGCAGGCTATTTTTGAAAGTCTCTTAGTGCGTAACAAAGCCAGTATTCGTGTAACAGACATAGACCGAAAAGAGGAAATCCAAGCCTTATTAGAGGCCAATAATTCCCTTTTAGCAGCCGCTGGTCTGGTTAAGGAGCAGGGGCATTTTGCAGGCCATGATTTGTTTGCGGATGGAGCCATTACCATCCAAGACGAGTCCAGTCAATTGGTTGCGCCAACTCTTGATTTACAAGGTGATGAGCAGGTTCTAGATGCCTGTGCGGCTCCAGGTGGAAAAACAGCCCATATAGCCTCTTATCTCACGACAGGTCAGGTTACTGCTCTAGATTTGTACGACCACAAGTTGGACTTAATTCAAGAAAATGCCCAACGTCTAGGAGTTGCAGACCGGGTTCAAACTCAAAAAATGGATGCCAGAAAGGTGCATGAGTTTTTTGGTCAGAATTCATTTGATAAGATTTTAGTGGATGCTCCCTGTTCAGGAATCGGTCTGCTGCGCCGGAAACCAGATATCAAATACAATAAAGAAACGGCAGATTTCGCGTCCTTACAGGAAATTCAGCTAGAAATATTAGGTAGTGTTTGTCAAACACTACGCAAAGGTGGTATAATAACTTATAGTACCTGTACTATTGTCTCAGAGGAGAATTTTCAAGTCGTTGAGGCGTTTTTAGAAAGTCATCCTGAGTTCGAGCAGGTAAAACTAGAACATGAATGTAAGGATATCATGAAAGACGGCTGTATCCTCATTACACCTGAATTGTATGGAAGTGATGGATTCTTCATCAGTCAATTTCGCAAGATATCGGATTAGGAAGGAACTGACACATGGAAATTTCATTATTAACAGATGTTGGTCAGAAACGAACAAATAACCAAGACTATGTCAACCACTATGTCAATAGAGCTGGACGTACAATGATTATTTTAGCTGATGGGATGGGAGGTCATCGCGCAGGGAATATCGCTAGTGAAATGGCGGTAACAGACCTAGGTATAGCTTGGGTTGATACCCAGATCGATACAGTCAATGAAGTGCGTGAATGGTTTGCTAATTACCTAGAAATTGAAAATCAAAAGATTCATCAACTTGGGCAAGATGATGCCTATAAAGGAATGGGAACAACTCTAGAAGCTGTTGCTATTATTGGTAATCAGGCTATCTATGCTCATATTGGAGATTCTCGTATCGGTTTGATTCGTGGAGAAGAATACCACCAGTTAACGAGCGACCATTCTTTGGTCAATGAATTGCTTAAGGCAGGTCAATTGACACCAGAAGAAGCTGCTAGCCATCCACAGAAAAATATTATTACTCAATCTATCGGTCAAAAAGATGAAGTTCAACCTGATTTTGGAATGATTACCCTTGAGCCAGGAGACTATCTCTTGCTCAATAGTGATGGTTTGACCAACATGATTTCAGGCAGTGAGATTTGTGATATTGTAACCAGTGATATTCCTTTGGCAGATAAAACAGCGACGCTCGTGCGTTTTGCTAACAATGCAGGAGGTTTAGACAACATTACGGTTGCCCTTGTTTCTATGAACGAGGAGGATGCAGAATGATCCAAATCGGCAAGATTTTTGCCGGACGCTATCGGATTGTGAAACAGATTGGCCGAGGAGGCATGGCAGATGTCTATTTGGCCAAGGATTTAATTCTAGACGGAGAAGAAGTGGCAGTGAAGGTCCTGAGGACCAACTACCAGACGGACCCGATAGCTGTAGCTCGTTTTCAGCGTGAAGCGAGAGCTATGGCAGATCTAGACCATCCTCATATCGTTCGGATAACAGATATTGGTGAGGAAGACGGTCAACAGTATCTTGCAATGGAGTATGTTGCTGGACTAGACCTTAAACGCTATATCAAGGAACACTATCCTCTTTCTAATGAAGAAGCAGTCCGTATCATGGGGCAAATCCTCCTAGCCATGCGTTTGGCCCATACTAGAGGAATTGTTCACAGGGACTTGAAACCTCAAAATATCCTTTTGACACCAGATGGGACTGCCAAGGTCACAGACTTTGGGATTGCGGTCGCTTTTGCAGAGACAAGTCTGACTCAGACTAACTCTATGCTGGGTTCGGTTCATTACTTGTCACCAGAGCAGGCGCGTGGTTCTAAGGCTACTGTACAGAGTGATATCTATGCCATGGGGATTATTTTCTATGAGATGCTGACAGGCCATATCCCTTATGACGGGGATAGTGCGGTGACCATCGCCCTTCAGCATTTCCAGAAACCACTGCCATCAGTTATTGATGAAAATCCATCTGTGCCTCAGGCTTTGGAGAATGTTGTTATCAAGGCAACTGCCAAGAAATTGACAGATCGTTATCAGTCAGTTGCAGAGATGTATGTGGACTTGTCTAGTAGCTTATCTTACAATCGTCGCAATGAGCCTAAACTGGTATTTAATGATACTACTAAGGCGGACACCAAGACACTACCGAAGGTATCCCAGAGTACCTTGACTTCGATTCCTAAGGTGCAAACACAAAGTCCGAAGCCACAGACTGCGAAACCGAGTCAGCAGGTTTCAGAAGACAATTACGCAAGCAAGCCTGTTAAGAAACGGAAATTTAGAGTTCGTTATATGATTTTGTTGGCCAGCATTGTATTAGTGGCAGCTTCTCTTATTTGGATACTATCCAGAACTCCTGCAACCATTGCCATTCCAGATGTGGCAGGTCAGACAGTTGCGGAGGCCAAGGAAACGCTCAAGAAAGCCAATTTTGAGATTGGCGAGGAGAAATCAGAGGCTAGTGAAAAGGTGGAAGAAGGGCGGATTATCCGTACAGATCCTGAAGCTGGAAAGACTCGAAAAGAAGGTTCGAAAATCAATTTGGTTGTCTCATCAGGCAAGCAATCTTTCCAATTGAGTAACTATATCGGCCGTAAATCGACAGATGTTATAGCAGAACTCAAGCAGAAGAAGGTTCCTGAAAATCTCATTAAAATTGAGGAAGAGGAATCAAGTGAGAGTGAAGCAGGAACAATTCTCAGACAGAGTCCAGCTGCCGGAACAACCTATGATTTGAGCAAGGCCTCAACGATTACCTTAACCGTTGCTAAGAAAGTAACCAGCGTTTCTATGCCAAGTTATAAAGGATCTAGTCTTGAATTTACTAAAAATAATCTTATTCAAATTGTTGGGATTAAGGAAGCCAATATTGAAGTTGTAGAAGTGTCGACAGCTCCTGATGGAACTGTTGAGGGTACAGTCGTTGAACAGAGTCCAAAAGCGGGTGAAAAGGTTGATTTGACTAAGACGCGTGTCAAGATTTCAATCTACAAACCAAAAACACCATCGTCAACGTCATCATCAGCACCATCCCAACGTGGAAACCAAGGTTCTACTACGACACCAAATCAGGGGAACCAACAAGGAAATCAACGAGGGAATGCACCTGCTACGACTCAATCAAGTAGTGAAGGGAACCACGCAAATTCTCGTGATTAAACGAATCTTTGTCATGATTTCATGGCAAAGATTTTTTTTGAGTCCGGATTTGTGATAGAATAGAAGGAGTTGATAAAAGGAGGAAAGCATGGAAGAGTCAAAAGAATTAAATGCCGTCATCGATGTGATTATGCTAGCAGGGACCATTCTCTTAAAAAGTGGTTCAGAGATTCATCGTGTAGAAGATACTATGATCCGTATTGCGCATTCGCAGGGGATTGTGGATTGCAATGTTCTTGCCATGCCTGCCGCTATCTTTTTCTCCATTGAAAATACCAATATTTCGCGCATGAAGCGCGTGACTTCCTCTTCTTATAACATCGAAAAAGTCTGCGATGTCAACCAGATTTCTCGTCAGTTGGTAGGTGGAAAGCTTGATTTAGAGACAGCCTTCAAGCAATTGACAGCCTTGCAAGCCCAACCCCTTCCCTATACCAAGTTGCAGGTAACTCTGGCTGCGACCTTTAGTGCTCCTTTCTTTTCAATTATGTTTAGTGGAAATATCTACGACGCACTTGGGGCAGGAGTGGCGACCTTATTTGGTTTTGCCTTTTCTCTCTATGTGGAGAAGTTTATCCGAATTCCCTTTGTGACAGCCTTTGCTGGAGCCTTTGTCTTTGGGATGATTGCCCAATTTTGGGCTCGCTACACAGGTTTTCCTTCAACGGCAGATTTGATTATAGCTGGTGCGGTCATGCCTTTTGTACCAGGTATTGCCTTGACCAATGCGGTCCGTGATATTATGACTAACCACATAAATTCTGGTATGAGCAAGATGTTTGAATCCCTGCTCATTACCCTAGCTTTAGGGGCAGGAACTTCTGTCGCCTTGGTATTGATGAACTAATATGACACTAACAACCTTTTTATTACAAGCAGTAGCAAGTCTTCTTGCTATTATCACTTTTTTAATCGTACTCAATGTGCAACGCTCTATGCTCTTACCTGGCGGGATTTTGGGCATGGCTGTCTGGCTAATCTATCTCTTGCTCAAGGAACCAACCAATGTCATTGTAGCCACCTTCATTGCGGCCATTATTGGTTCTTGTGTCAGCCAGATTTTGAGTATTCTTTATAAGACCCCTGCTGTGGTCTTTATCTTAGCCATCTTGGCGCCTCTGGTTCCGGGTTATCTCTCCTATCGGACAACTGCCTTTTTTGTGACAGGGGATTACAATCATGCCATTGCTAGTGCGACCTTGGTTGTCATGTTGGCTCTGGTAATCTCTATTGGAATGGCTAGTGGAACAGTAATTCTCAGATTGTATTCCTACTTAAAAAAACAGCATAAAAGTTAGAATAATAAGAGACTTGATTTGGTGAATCAAGTCTTTTTTCTCTCTTTTACTGCCATTTGTGATAAAATAGTATAGAACGATTTTTTACAATGAATGATAAAACAGAGGTAAATATGACAATCGGTATTGATAAGATTGGTTTTGCGACCAGTCAATATGTCTTGAAATTACAAGACTTAGCAGAAGCGAGGGGAATTGACCCTGAAAAATTAAGCAAAGGACTCTTGCTCAAGGAACTGAGTATTGCACCCCTAACTGAGGATATCGTGACCTTGGCGGCTAGTGCAAGTGACTCTATTTTAACTGAGAAAGAAAGACAAGAAATTGATATGGTCATTGTGGCGACTGAGTCAGGAATTGACCAGAGTAAGGCTGCAGCCGTCTTTGTGCATGGCTTGCTGGGCATCCAGCCCTTTGCTCGTAGTTTCGAGATTAAAGAAGCCTGCTATGGAGCGACAGCTGCCCTTCATTATGCCAAATTGCATGTGGAAAATTCTCCAGAGTCCAAAGTCTTAGTCATCGCCAGTGACATTGCCAAGTACGGTATTGAAACTCCAGGAGAACCCACTCAGGGTGCTGGAAGTGTGGCTATGTTGATTACACAAAATCCACGCATTATGGCCTTTAATAATGACAATGTAGCCCAGACCCGTGATATCATGGATTTCTGGCGTCCAAATTACTCGACAACTCCGTATGTAAATGGTGTCTATTCTACCCAACAATACTTGGATAGCTTGAAAACGACTTGGCTTGAATACCAAAAACGCTACCAGCTTACCTTAGATGATTTTGCGGCTGTTTGCTTCCACTTGCCTTACCCTAAATTAGCGCTAAAAGGCTTGAAAAAAATCATGGATAAGAGCTTGTCTCAAGAGAAAAAAGACCTCTTGCAAAAGCATTTTGACCAGTCTATTCTCTACAGTCAAAAGGTGGGGAATATCTACACAGGATCTCTCTTCCTCGGACTCTTGTCTCTCTTAGAAAATACAGATAGCTTGAAGGCTGGCGATAAAATTGCCCTTTATAGTTATGGAAGTGGTGCTGTGGCTGAGTTCTTCAGTGGTGAATTGGTTGAAGGATATGAATCTTATCTGGATAAAGACCGTTTGAATAAGCTCGACCAACGAACTGCCCTGTCTGTTGCAGACTATGAAAAAGTCTTCTTTGAGGAAGTAGACTTAGATGAAACAAATTCTGCCCAGTTTGCTGGCTATGAAAATCAAGATTTTGCCTTGATTGAAATTGTTGACCACCAACGCCGTTATAGCAAGGTTGAAAAATAATGAAGATAAGTTGGAATGGATTTTCTAAAAAATCATACCAAGAGCGCCTCGAGCAGTTAAAAGCTCAGGCGCTCCTTAGTCCTGAGAGACAAGAGAGTTTGGAGCAGGATGAGCAGATGAGTGTGACTGTGGCAGACCAGCTGAGTGAGAATGTGGTGGGAACTTTTTCACTGCCTTATTCGCTGGTTCCAGAGGTTCTTGTCAACGGTCAGGAATACACCGTTCCCTATGTAACAGAAGAACCGTCCGTGGTTGCTGCGGCCAGCTATGCAAGTAAAATCATCAAGCGAGCAGGTGGCTTTACTGCTCAGGTTCATCAGCGCCAGATGATTGGGCAGGTAGCCCTTTATCAAGTTGCTGATCCTGAACAAGCGCAAGAGAAGATTGCAAACAAAAAGACTGAGCTCTTGAAACTTGCCAATCAAGCCTATCCTTCTATCGTCAAACGCGGGGGTGGGGCGCGTGATTTGCATGTTGAGCAGATCAAAGGTGAAACAGACTTTCTCGTTGTTTATCTTCATGTCGATACCCAGGAAGCCATGGGAGCCAATATGCTCAACACCATGCTGGAAGCCTTGAAGCCTGTCTTAGAAGAACTTAGTCAAGGACAAAGTCTCATGGGAATCCTGTCTAATTACGCGACCGATTCTCTGGTGACTGCAAGCTGTCGTATCGCCTTTCGCTACTTGAGCCGTCAAAAGGATCACGGACGAGAAATTGCAGAGAAAATTGCCTTGGCTAGTCAGTTTGCGCAGGCTGATCCTTATCGAGCAACTACCCACAATAAAGGAATTTTTAACGGTATTGATGCCATTTTGATTGCCACTGGTAATGACTGGCGTGCCATTGAGGCGGGAGCTCATGCTTTTGCCAATCGAGATGGACGCTACCAAGGTCTTAGTCGATGGAGTCTAGATACGGACACAGAAGAATTGGTCGGTGAGATGACCTTGCCTATGCCTGTAGCGACCAAGGGCGGTTCTATCGGTCTCAACCCTCGTGTAGCCCTCAGTCATGAACTACTGGGAAATCCTTCTGCCAAAGAATTAGCCCAGATTATAGTGTCTATCGGTCTTGCCCAAAACTTTGCGGCCCTCAAAGCTTTGGTAAGTACAGGCATCCAGCAAGGCCACATGAAATTGCAGGCCAAATCTTTAGCTCTCTTAGCAGGTGCTAGTGAGTCTGAAGTTGCTCCCCTAGTTGAGCGTCTGATCGCAGATAAAACCTTTAACCTAGAGACAGCCCAGCGCTATCTAGAAAACTTAAGATCATGAAAAAACTCAGACGAAGGCAGGTCTGAGTTTTCTTGTGCTTAAATACTTTTTCCTGGTAATAAGGTAACTGGTAAGAAGTAACCTGTTGTGGCGACTTCCTTGCCTTCAATCTTCTGCAAGAGGAGGTCAACAGTGAGGCAGGCTATCTCTTCCAAAGGTTGCTTGATAGTAGCTAGTTGAGGGTAGTAATTCTCGATAAAGTAGGTCCCATCATAGCCGATGACTTTAAGTTCTTCTGGGACAGAAATGCCCAGTTCTTGAGCGATTTTAATAACCAGAATAGCTGTCAAATCATCTGAAGCAAAGATGGCATCTGGCTTTTGTCGAGTCAAGATATTCTTGATTTCCATTTCTTTTCTGACAGGAGAAAAGTCACTGGACACATTGATAATAGGAGCTTTGGGGAGTACAGAGGCAAAACCAGCGTGGCGTAGTCCAGTTGGTGAGTTAGAATTGTCATTTCCTGTAATCATGATGATAGACTGGGCGCCTGTCTTAACCAAGGTCTGGGCAGCAAGAACTCCACCAGCATAATTGTCAGAGGAAACGACAGGAATATCTGGTGACAGATTTCGGTCGAAGGAAATAATTGGTGCCGTCACGCGATTGTAGTCTTCGATTCCCAAGTTGTGACTACCAGAAATGATGCCATCCACCTGATTGGCTTCCAACATTTCGATGTATTCACGTTCCTTTTCAGAATCGTGCTCACTGTTGCAGATGATGGTCTTGTAACCATTTTTGAAGAGTTGGTGTTCCAGCTTATCAATCAATTCTGCGTAGAAAACGTTGGAAATATTTGGGAAAATCAAACCGATTAACTTAGCTGATTTTCCTTGCAGACTACGAGCTAGGTTGTTGGGTTTATAGCCCAATTCTCGCATGGCTTCATTGACTTTTTGGATGGTTTTCTCAGATAGATAACCTTTTTTATTGATAACCCGAGAAACGGTAGTAGGGCTGACGCCTGCAAGTTTGGCGACATCAGTTAGTTTTGCGACCATAATCTAATTCATAGTAAGTTCCAGTTGGGTTTCCAGATTTGATCAGGATACCATTTTGGTCCGCATGTGGGAAGACACGACCAGAAAATACTTTTTCTCCTTTATTGATGAAAATTTCAAAGACAGAGTTATCGATGAAAATCGTAGCAGTAGTAGCTTGATTATCGATAAGGCAAGAGCGAGTTGTTCCAAATTCTTGGGCATACTGTTCACCAGCCTGGCTACGATCCACTGTCACTTGACCATTTACAAGGTCAAAGTTGATTGAAAGTCCCTTACCTTCTTTATCAGCAAGTAGGACAATCTCGCTCTGGCTATTAGCTTCCAAGTTGAGTTCAAGTTCGTAAGTGTTCTTAGTTTGGGCACGGTTTGAGAAGGCTTCTTCAGAGGCACGAAGGTCCTTGACAGCTGCGACAGGGTATTGGTAGAGCTTGCCGTCTTTGATAGTGAGTTCTTTGACCAAAGAGAAGGTTCCTTGGTGGTCAAAACGGTCAGATGGATATGAAACATCTGGCAAACCAAGCCAGCTAACAGCTAGAGCACGTCCATCAGGAGTGTTGAAAGCTTGAGTTGCATAGGCTTCGAAACCATAATCCATGTTTTGAAGTTGAGACACATCTACCATTTTGGCATTTTTAGGGTCAAAGGAAGTCCCAATCTTATACATATTTGGATAGATATTATCGTAGTCTAGAACATCTTTATCCAATCCTTGTGGACAGTAGAGAAGGACAGGTTGCTCCCCTACAAAGACCAGATTTGGACATTCCATCATGTAGGCAGTACGGTCGTTAGCAAAGTCAAGGTCGCCAACTGTTTGCCAGTTTGTGTAGTCGTTGTTTACAGACTTATAAAGACGGACGAAGCCTTTTTTCTCCAAGTCTTGACCACCCACGATGGCATAATATTGACCTTTAAAGTTAAAAATTTGCGGATCGCGGAAGTGGTCAGTAGAGTCAACTGGCTGGTCAATCAAGATCTTGTCAATCTTTGTAATCTTGCCATCCTTATCCATCAAAGCTCCAATCTGGTAAGGGTGACGAATCCAGTTTTCATCGCGAACATTTCCTGTATAAAATAGGAACAAGTTATCGCCAAACTGCATGGCAGAACCAGAGTAGGCACCATGGCTATCTAATGGAGTATCAGGCAAAACTTTGACTCCAGTTTCTCTAAAGTGAACCAAGTCCTCGCTTTCCAATTGAACCCAAGATTTCAAACCGTGGGTTGCACCAAAAGGAAAGTTCTGATAAAAAACAACCCACTTCCCATCAAAGTAAGAAAAGCCATTTGGGTCGTTGAGAAGTCCTGTTTTTGGCTCAACATGGTAATGAGTATGCCATGGAGATTGTGCCATATTTTTCTTAATATTTTGAATTTCTTCTTGCGTCCAATCTTGATAAAGTCTGTAACGACGCTCAGTTGTCCATTCCATTCATTCATTCCTCCAAAAATCTTATCACTTTTAATAGTAACCGTTTTCGATAAAAAATGCAAGCCTTTTATGTTAAAAAAGAGAAAAAACTGTCAAACGATTGTCATAAAATAAATGCAGGAAATCAATCGAATTTTCACAAAAATATGAAAGATAATGAAATAGAATCCTGATAACAGAGATTTTAAACTTATTTTTTTAAGGAATATCTGTTAAAACAGTCAAAATCAATCAAACCAAGGTAAGGATACTATGTGGATAGAATATTTTTCTGCAAAACGCTTGACATATTTCTAAAACATGATAAAATAAAAGTCGTAGGGCGAATAAAATCGCTTTCAAACAAGAATAAAATTTTTTATAAGGAGATTTTTGCAAATGAACAATCAGGAAATTGCAAAAAAAGTCATCGATGCCTTGGGCGGACGTGAAAATGTCAACAGTGTTGCCCACTGTGCGACTCGTCTACGTGTCATGGTCAAAGATGAAGGAAAAATCAATAAAGAAGTGATTGAGAACTTGGAAAAAGTTCAAGGTGCTTTCTTTAACTCAGGTCAATACCAAATCATCTTTGGTACAGGTACAGTTAACAAAATGTACGATGAAGTTGTTGCACTTGGTTTGCCAACATCCTCTAAAGATGACATGAAAGCAGAAGCTGCTAAACAGGGGAACTGGTTCCAACGTGCTATCCGTACTTTCGGTGACGTTTTCGTTCCAATCATCCCAGTTATCGTAGCGACAGGTCTCTTCATGGGTGTTCGTGGTCTTTTCATCGCTCTTGAAATGCCACTTCCAGGAGACTTTGCAACTTACACACAAATCTTGACAGATACAGCCTTCATCATCTTGCCAGGTTTGGTTGTTTGGTCAACCTTCCGTGTATTCGGTGGAAATCCTGCCGTTGGTATCGTTCTTGGTATGATGCTTGTTTCTGGCTCACTTCCAAATGCTTGGGCAGTTGCTCAAGGTGGTGAAGTAACTGCTATGAACTTCTTTGGTTTCATTCCTGTTGTTGGTTTGCAAGGTTCAGTTCTTCCAGCCTTCATCATCGGGGTTGTCGGAGCAAAATTTGAAAAAGCTGTCCGCAAGGTTGTTCCAGATGTCATTGACCTCTTGGTAACCCCATTCGTGACACTTTTGGTCATGTCTATCCTTGGACTCTTTGTCATTGGACCAGTTTTCCACGTCGTTGAAAACTACATCCTTATCGCTACAAAAGCGATCCTTAGCTTACCATTTGGTCTTGGTGGTTTCTTGATTGGTGGGGTTCACCAATTGATTGTCGTGTCAGGTGTGCACCACATCTTCAACTTGCTTGAAGTTCAATTGCTTGCTGCTGACCATGCTAACCCATTCAACGCTATCATCACAGCTGCTATGACAGCTCAAGGTGCTGCGACTGTTGCGGTTGGTGTTAAAACTAAGAATCCAAAACTGAAAACACTTGCTTTCCCAGCTGCTCTTTCTGCCTTCCTAGGTATTACAGAGCCTGCTATCTTCGGGGTAAACTTGCGCTTCCGTAAACCATTCTTCCTTTCATTGATTGCTGGTGCAATCGGTGGTGGATTGGCTTCTATCCTTGGACTTGCAGGTAATGGTAGTGGTATCACCATCATCCCTGGTACAATGCTTTACATCGGTAACGGACAACTTGCCCAATACCTTTTCATGGTAGCCGTATCATTTGCCCTTGGTTTCGCTCTTACTTATATGTTTGGTTATGAGGATGAAAAAGAGGTTGCTACTGAAGTAGAGACAGAACGTTTGGTCCAAGAAGAAACAACTGGTAACATTCCAGCAGCTCTTCAAAATGAAACACTTGTAACTCCTATCGTCGGTGATGTTGTAGCTCTTGCTGATGTCAATGACCCAGTCTTCTCAAGTGGAGCTATGGGACAAGGTATCGCTGTGAAACCAAGTCAAGGTGTGGTATATGCACCAGCTGATGCTGAAGTTTCAATCGCCTTTCCAACAGGACATGCCTTCGGTTTGAAAACGATTAACGGTGCTGAAGTCTTGATCCACGTTGGTATCGACACTGTAACAATGAACGGTGAAGGTTTTGAAGCAAAAGTTGCTCAAGGTGACAAGGTGAAAGCAGGCGATGTTCTTGCAACATTTGACTCAAACAAAATCGCTGCAGCTGGACTTGATGATACAACAATGGTTATCGTTACAAATACAGCTGACTACGCTTCAGTAGCTCCAGTCGCAACAGGTTCAGTTGCGAAGGGAGATGCCGTTATTGAAGTGAAAATCTAATTAATCCTCTCAAAATGAAAACGAACAAATGACATGTTTGTTCGTTTTTGCTTGAATGGTAAGATTTACAGAGGAAAATCTAAAAAATAGAGAAATTTAGATTTTCGAAATATGCTATAATAAAGAAAATAAAAACAAGAGGTTTATCATGAAAAAATTATATGGAAGCTTGGAAGCGGGCGGTACAAAGTTTGTCTGTGCTGTCGGTGATGAAAACTTTAACGTTGTAGAAAAAACACAATTTCCAACAACAACTCCAATCGAAACAATCGATAAAACCATCGAGTTCTTCTCAAAATTCGATAATCTTGCTGGTCTTGCAGTTGGTTCATTTGGTCCGATTGATATTGATAAAAACTCAAAAACTTATGGCTTTATCACGACGACTCCAAAACCAAACTGGGCAAATGTGGACTTGCTTGGTGCTCTTCGCCGTGCCCTAAACGTGCCAATGTACTTCACTACTGACGTAAACAGCTCTGCCTATGGTGAAGTAGTTGCTCGTAACAATGCTGGTGCTCGTATTGAAAACTTGGTTTACTACACAATCGGTACAGGTATCGGTGCAGGTGTTATCCAACGTGGTGAGTTTATTGGCGGTGTGGGTCACCCTGAAATGGGTCATTATTATGTTGCTAGACACCCAATGGATATTGAAAAAGAGTTTAAGGGTGTTTGTCCTTTCCATAAGGGATGTCTGGAAGGCTATGCAGCTGGTCCAAGTTTGGAAGCTCGTACAGGTGTACGTGGAGAAAATATTGAACTCAACAACCCTGTTTGGGATGTCCAAGCCTACTATATCGCTCAAGCAGCGGTCAATGCGACAGTGACTTTCCGCCCAGACGTGATTGTCTTTGGTGGAGGGGTCATGGCTCAACAACACATGTTGGATCGTGTCCGCGAGAAATTTACATCCTTGCTCAACGGTTACCTACCAGTTCCAGATGTGCGTGATTACATCGTAACACCAGCAGTCGCAGGAAATGGTTCTGCTACTCTTGGAAACTTTGTCCTTGCAAAAGAAGTTTCAAAATAAAGCACAAAATCCGCTTGGGAAACCAAACGGATTTTTTACGTGTCAAAGCATTTGCCAGAAAAAGTCGATAATATAGGTCAGACCGTAGGTATAAACAACGAGAGTAAAGGGCTTGGTCAGAATGATGATGGTCATATAGCGCTTGAAGCTCATCTTGGTCAGGGCAGCCAGCATACAGAGAAAGTCAGCTGGACTAATGGGCCAAATCATCATAAAGATAAAGAAACGGTCAAAACGATTACCCTTATCCAACCAACCGATGTACTTGTCATAGGTGCGCTTGCTGACGACAGACTGGACAAAGGCAGCCCCATAGAGGCGCACTAGATAAAAGATAATGGCACAGCCAATCACAATCCCGATATAGTTGTAGATAGTCCCGATGATGTGACCGTAGATAAAGACCCCAGCCACCGAGGTCAAGGCCCCAGGAATGATAGGGACGACCGTTTGTAAAATCTGTAAAAAGATAAAGAGAGGTGGCCCCCAGATGCCTGCCTGCTGGATAAAAGCAGAGAGGGTTTCCTTAGACTGTAAAACACCCGCCTGATAAGCCCAAATACAGAAAATCAAACTCCCAACCCCACCGACAATCGATGAGATATTGATAACTTGCTGAAGAAGGGGAGAAACAGCTTTCATTTGTTTATCCTGTGACATGTAAACTCCTCATAGATAGTATAATTCTACTATACCATATTTTGGAGGAGAAAGGGGAAGATTGCTTTTGCAATGGGAAGAGTGATGGATTTTGAGGCTAAACATGCTATAATAGACCTAGTATAAAATTTGGAAATTTCAGGATATGAATAGTTCAAATGAAGCGTAAGGAAGGTTTGCGATGGCAAGACGAAAAGATTTTTCTGAATTAACAAGAGTACAAATCCCAGCAGCTCTGCATTTGATGCGAATGGGTTATACCTATCTTTCTCGTAATAGTAAAGAAATTGAAGAAAGAGACCCAGATACCAATATTCTTGTATCTGTTTTTAAAGAGCAGTTTTTAACATTTAATAACTATTTAACAGATGAAGATTTTGAGAGAGAATTGGCCAATATCAAGCTGGAACTGGATCAAAATGATTTAGGGCGTTCCTTCTTTAAAAGGATACAGGGACAAGAAGGTGCTGTTTATATCGATTGGGAAAATCCTGAAGCCAATACCTTCCATCTGGCGCTTGAAGTCACTTGTCAAAATGGACAAGATGAATTTCGTCCGGATATAGTTGTATTTATCAATGGGCTTCCTCTTTCTTATATCGAAGTTAAACAACCCAATGCTATCCGAGATGGAAAGACAGGGATTCAGTCCGAACAGGACAGGACTAGATACCGTTTTGAAAATCGTAAGTTCCGTCGTTTTAACAATATTACCCAGTTGATAGCTCTATCTGACAATTTGCCTTTTATTAGTGGCCAAGGTCAACAAAAACAAGGTTCTTACTACGGTTCAAATGCCTATTCAAAAACCAAGTTTAATGCTTTCAAGGAAGAAAGAGAAGTAGATTTTCTTAATTCAATTGTACCTTTAACAGATGAACAAATTGATTTCGTACTTGAGGATGTGAAGCGTTTTGCTCTCAAATCTCAACCAGAATTTACAACAAACTTACAGCCCGACACTCCCTGCAATACTTTCCTATCTTCTTTGTATCAAAAAGAACGCCTGCTTTTCATGCTTCGATTTGGGCTGGTCTATGTAGAAGAAGAAAGCAAGGAAGGGCAGATACAATTGCAGAAGCATGTTATGCGCTATCCGCAATACTTTGCGACAAGAGCTATCGAAGAAACCATCGCAAAAGGTGTCAAAAAAGGTGTTATCTGGCATACACAGGGCTCAGGTAAGACTGCCCTGGCTTTCTTCAATATCCGCTATCTGACCAATTATTTTTCAAAACAGGGGATTGTTCCGCAGTTTTACTTTGTCGTTGATCGCTTGGATTTGGCAGATCAAGCCTTTAAGGAATTTACCAAAAGAGGTCTAAAAGTTAAGCGCATCAACAATCCTCGAGAACTCAATCAAAAACAAGATGGTTATGATGTTGCCGTTGTCAATATACAGAAGTTCAAAGATGATTCAGACCTGACCGACCGCTCTGGCTATGATCTCAATCGTCAAAATATCTACTTTATCGATGAAGCCCACCGCTCTTATAACGAACGAGGTTCCTACCTGCCAAATCTCTATCAGGCAGATACCAATGCGATCAAGATTGCCTTGACTGGGACTCCCTTGATTACCTACAAGAAAGATGGTAAGACCAAGGAAAGCCATGCGACTACACGTGATATTTTTGGAGATTATATCCATAAATACTACTACAACCAGTCTATATATGATGGTTTTACCTTACGTTTGATGCGAGAAGATATCGAGACGTCCTATAAAGATAATCTCAGAGCCATCAATGAAGAAATCCAACGTGGAGATCTGTCAAAAGAAGATATCTTTGCTCATCCGCACTATGTGGAACCTATGCTTGATTTTATTCTGGAGGACTTTAATCGTGCGCGTGATCTGGTTTTTGATGACCAGACCATTGGTGGTATGATTGTCTGTGATTCGTCCAAGCAGGCGCGTGAGCTTGAAAAGCAGTTAGAAGAACGACGAAAGGCTGGAACAACCAACTTGACCTCTGCTCTCATCCTCCATGATGAGGGAGACAAGGAAGAGAAAAAGGAAAAGGTGGATGCCTATAAAGAAGGTAAGATTGACCTCATTATCGTCTATTCGATGCTCCTGACAGGTTTTGATGCGCCTCGCCTCAAGCGTCTCTATCTAGGTCGCAAGATTAAGGCTCATAACCTTCTCCAGACTTTGACTCGTGTAAATCGTCCTTACAAGGACTATCTCTTTGGCTATGTAGTTGATTTTGCGGATATTTCTAAAGAATTTGACAAAACCAATCGTGCTTATCTAGAAGAACTCAATCAAGAGTATGATACGACCCTGACTGGGGAAAATGGAGAGGATGTGTTTGGCTCGCTCTTTGTGCCAGCTGAGGAAATTTCTCAGGAAATCAGTAAGACAGAGCGCATCCTCATGGACTATCCAACCTCTAATCTAGAGTTCTTTTCTCAATCAATTGATGATATCAAAGATAGAAAGCAACTAAATGAACTACGAAAAGCCTTAGAATCGGTTAAGCAGTACTATAATATCGCCCGCTTACTTGGTTATGACCATTTGATTAAGCAGATTGATATTGCTCAGATTGCAACTCTGCTCAATGTCATCTCAAGACGTTTGCTGACCTTGTCCCTAATAGATAAGCCAGATGATTTTTCTAGTCGCACCCTTTTAAATCTTGCCATGTCTGAGACCAGTTTTAGTTTTATCAAGATTGCGGAGGAAGAACTTCGTCTAGCAGCCAATGACCTAGAAGATTTGAAGCGTCGAGTTGCTGGAGGAATCATAAAAGAGCGTGATGAGAAAGATCCTGAGTGGGTCTCTCTCTACGAAGAATTCCAGCGCATCATGAAAAAACACCTGATTCATAGGCAAGAAGGCTACACTATAGAAAACATCAAAGAAATTCAAAAAGAGTACGAAGAGCTCTTTAAGTCAGTGGAAGATTATCATACTCATATGAGACGTTTGACGATGAATTTTGACGGAGATGAAATGGCAGCACGTTCCTACAAACACGTAACCAACTCGACTATGGTCAGTGATTTTCCTGCTATTTACCATGTTATCAAGGGTTCTAAAGTCAGACTAGACCGTAAAATCGGTCAAAATCAAGGAGTGCTCGACAACGAGGACTTTCTCAAGAAAATGATTCGAGAAGAAACTCGGATTGAAATGAAAACTAACCAATCTGCAAGTAGTTTGACAAGACAGGATTTTAATTATATCGTCGAGTCGTTATTTGAAGGATATGAAGAGGAATACCAACACTAATGAATGAAACATACAAAGTCCAAGTCCAAGACTTGGTAGATGATTTGAAAGCGGTCTTTACCCATGCGGGACTAGGAGGAGAAGCGGGTGAGTACAAACTCCTCACCCAGTCCTTCCTCTACAAGTTTTTAAATGATAAGTTTTTATATCAAGCCAAGGTGCTGGATGAAGTTAATACTTATGAGCACTTGTTGACTTTGAGTGAAGATGACTATGACTGGCTCTTGGAGGATATCGGTACCAGTACGGCTTGGCTCAAGCCTGACCAGTTGATTGAAACGCTTCACCGTCAGCAAAATGAAGCGACTTTCTACGAGAGTTTTGAAAATACCCTCAACCAGATCGCCATTGATAATAACGATATTTTCTCTGTTCATACGGACGGTGACACAGCTATTCGTCTATTTGATGAGCGTCTGATTACAGATACCATCTCAGATAGCAGTAAACGCAACGAAGTGGCAAAAGCTATCATCAATCTCATTGCGCGCGTTAAGTTTGATGAGACCATTTTTTCACAGGGTTTCGACTTTTTCTCTACTCTCTTTGAGTACATGATTAAGGACTACAACAAAGATGGAGGTGGTAAGTATGCTGAGTACTACACGCCTCACTCTGTGGCAAAGATTATCGCTGATATCCTTGTGGGAAACGACCAACCATCAAACGTGCGGATCTATGACCCGTCTGCTGGTTCGGGGACCTTGCTGATGAACTTGGCTAGTCGTATCGGTGTGGATAAGACTACTGTCTATAGTCAGGATATCTCGCAAAAATCATCTAATCTCCTCCGACTAAATCTGATCTTGAATGGACTGCAACACTCCATTCATAATATCGTACAAGGGAATACCATTATCGCTAACCGTCATCCTGAAAAGATGGACTATATCGTCTCTAACCCTCCTTTCAAGCTAGACTTTTCAGAGTGGCGTGACCGAGTGGAGACCTTGCCAGAATCTAGTGATCGTTTCTTTGCAGGTGTGCCAAAGGTTCCTGCCAAGTCTAAGGACAAGATGGCGATCTATGAGCTCTTTGTTCAGCATATCATCTATTCCTTGAAGGCAGATGGGCAAGCGGCTGTTGTCTTACCGACAGGATTTATCACAGCCCAGTCAGGGATTGACAAGACCATCCGTCAACACTTGGTGGACAATGAAATGCTGGCAGGTGTTGTCTCTATGCCGTCCAATATCTTTGCGACGACAGGTACCAACGTCTCTATCCTCTTTATCGATAAGAAAAACAAGGGCGATGTCGTTCTCATCGATGCCTCAAACCTGGGAACCAAGGTCAAGGAAGGTAAGAACCAAAAGACTGTGCTGTCTCCTGAGGAAGAGCAGAAGATCGTCGAGACCTTTATCAAGAAAGAAGTCGTCGAGGACTTTTCTGTCACCGTCTCCTATGAGAACATCAAGGAGAAAAACTACTCTCTTAGCGCAGGCCAATACTTTGATATCAAGATCGACTACGTGGATATCACAGCAGAAGAGTTTGAAGCCAAGATGACCGCCTTTCAAAACAAACTCACCGATCTCTTCCAGCAATCGCATGCACTAGAGCAGGAGATTACAGAGCAAATGAAGGGGTTGAAGTATGAGTGAATGGAAAGCATTAAGTAGTATCACTTCTAAAATTGGAAGTGGCTCAACTCCGAGAGGCGGGAATTCTGTCTATTCTGATAGTGGAATATCTTTTATCAGGAGTCAAAATGTTTTGGATATGGATTTTTCTACAGAAAATTTGGCTTTCATAAATGATAATCAAGCTGAAAAGTTAAATAATGTGATTGTAGAAAAGAATGATATATTATTAAATATTACTGGTGACTCTATTGCAAGATGTACAGTTGTTCCAGAAGAAATATTACCAGCTAGAGTAAACCAACATGTTTCTATAATTCGATGTAAGAATACAGAGGAATCTAAGTATGTCATGTATTATCTTCAATACATGAAAAAGTACTTGTTACAGATATCTAAAGTTGGTGGAACTAGAAACGCTTTGACCAAAGAAGCAATAGGAAAATTACCGATAAAACTATCTGATGATTGTAATAAAATTTCAAAAATATTAGATAATATTGACCAAAAAATCCAAATCAACAACCAAATCAACCAAGAGTTGGAAGACATGGCTAAGACCCTCTATGACTACTGGTTTGTGCAGTTTGATTTCCCAGACCAGAATGGCAAACCCTACAAATCATCAGGCGGAAAGATGGTCTATCACCCAGAACTCAAACGCGAAATCCCAGAAGGGTGGGGAGTGGCAAGATTAGGTGAACTTCAAATTACTACAGGAAAAAGAGATGCCAATTTCGGAACAGAGAATGGGAAATATGATTTTTGGACTACTTCCAATAATCCAATAAAATCTGATGAATTTTCGTTTGAAGGTAAAGCGATTTTAATTGCTGGGAATGGTAATTTTTATGTGAATTTTACTGAGGGAAAATTTGAAGCATATCAGCGCACCTATGTAATACAATCTGAAGATGAAAATATGTTGATATTCATGTATATGGCATGTTTACAGTCGGTCGAAAAACTTCGCAAGGGATCTAATGGTTCTATTATTAAATATATTACAATTGGCGATGTTAATAATATAGTATCGCCGTATAATAAAAAGGTAGTCGATGAGTTTGTTAAAGTTTACAGTCCATTGATAGATTTGATTTCTAAAAATAAAAGACAAAATCAAGAACTCACCCAACTGCGCGATTGGCTCTTGCCAATGCTGATGAATGGACAGGTGAAGGTGGAGTAGAGTCACAGTATAGAGAGGATTTTTTTATGGGGGATGTAATTGAATGCTTTAAGATATCAGACAAAGGATATTCCCTTCCAAACGTGATTTTTATTAGAATAGAACCCAGTGATTTAAAGGTTACAATTAATGATATTATTTGTTCACTAAACAATCTTTCCTGGATTGAGACTTTTGACAAAGAATATATAAAAAAATCTTTTAAAATTAGGGCTAGTAAAACTGCTGAGCACTTATCAAATAATTTAAATAATTTTGCACAAGATAAAGTTACTACTGATATAGGAGAAACAGTAGTATCAGAATTATCTAGACTAGCAATTGTTAAAGAATTAGAATATCGTGATATACCTTTAGCTGAATTGTTTAAACAGAAGATTTCAGGTAATCATGGATTTGATTTTTTTTCTGAAACGTTATCTCAATTTATTGTATTTGGTGAGGCCAAATATGTTTCGAATAGTAATGGATATGGCAGAGCATTGGAGCAAATAGAACGATTTATTATGGAAGAAAGAGATACTTCTGATTTAAATGACATAGATAAATTTGTTTCTGATTTATCCTTGAATAATCATACTCAAAATAATAAAGCTTTTACATGCGCTTTTTCTGCTACAAGTATTAAGTCAGAAACTTTAATTGATAATATTTTAAATAACGATCATTTTAATAAAATAAAGCATCATAGGGAAATAATTTTAATCGCGGTGAACGTTTAATGGAAAATATAATAAAAAAAATTATATCTAACGAAAATGTCGAAGAGATTTTGAAGTTAACGATTGAATCGATATATAAAAACGGCCCCACTTCTACTACAGATTTAGAAATTTTATGTTATATAAAAATATTTAATCCAGAACTATTCAGACTGTATGAACATCAAATTTTAAAATTTATGGGCCTGCACTTTAAAGATTTAGGTACAGAATCACTCTTAGAAGTTGTTTTTGGTATGTATCAAAGGCATATTGAAGATGAATACAACATAAAATATACTCCTGTTCAATCAAAAATTGTCGATGAAACTCATAGTAATAAATATTTCAGTTTCTCTGCACCTACAAGTACTGGTAAATCATTCGTTTTTAGAAAATTAATTGAGGAAAGTGATAAGGATGTAGTAATAGTAGTGCCATCAAGAGCATTGATTAATGAATACTTTGAATTATTAAATGATCAGTTTACTTCCTCTGATATAAATCTTTTAACCTTCGTTGATAAAATAAATACTAAACATGCAATAAGGAATATTTTTATTTTAACTCCTGAAAGATGTAAAGATTTATTTAAATTCAAAAATGATTTTGATGTTGACTTTTTTTTATTTGATGAAGCTCAATTAGGTGATGAAAAAAGTGCTCGTGGTTTATATTTTGATAGTATTATTAGACGAGCAAAACGTAGTTTTCCAGGAACAAAGTTTATATTTGCTCATCCATTTATTGAAAATCCTAATGCACAGTTTGAAAAGAATAATTTTGAACAAGAACAATCAAATGCAAGAAACTTTAACATAAAAAATGTTGGACAAATATTCTATTCTCTAGATAAAGATAATAGCTTTTATCACTTTGGTATTGATAAGAACATTATGGGTAAAAGTAGAGTGAAATGTGATTATGACCCAATTGAAATGGTTCTAAGTGAGAATGGAAGTGTACTAGTATTTTGTACGAAAACTAGTATACTTAGTCGTAAAATATTTAAAGAATTTGAAAAGTATCTTCGTTTTTGTGAAGTATTATCTGATCCAGAGGCGTTGGAAATTATAGCTGAAATAGCCGATATCATTGGTGGTAGCGATGATATAAATGAAGATAGATATTCTGAAGTAATTAAATTTCTTAAGATAGGAGTTGTGACTCATCACGGTTCTATGCCTTTAAGAGTTAGAAGCTTAATTGAAAAGTTTACTAAATCAGGTTTTTGTAAAATTTGTTTTGCTACATCTACTTTAGAACAAGGGATAAATATGCCTTTTGATTTAGTTTATTTGAATCATTTTACGGAATCAAAGCCGTTAGCTATAAAAAATATTATTGGGCGAGCAGGTCGAAGTACATTATATAAGAAGTTTGATTATGGAACTGTAATTATCAGACATTCTAATATATCAGCTTTTCGAAAAATAATGCATAGTCCGAGTAAATTAAGAAGTAAATCATTATTGGATGATACCCTTTCAGGCAATTTGAGCGATTTGGAAGAATTTAGAGAATCAATTAATGACGGCAGTTTTTCAGATGAGTATAATTTAACGCCAAAACAGATTGAGGTATTGTCTACAGATGATGGTTTAAGTCTAGCTCATAATATTATTGAATGTTTATTTACAGGTAACGATTTTAGAGAATTAAAGCAGATCGATAATAGAAAATTATCTAATGAATTTGAGAAAGTTTATGAGTTACATATCGGAAGAATATTATCCAATGGCGAAAAATCTGTAATTGATACTAGCGTTCAAATAATGATCTGGAGGATATTTGGAAAATCCTTCAAAGATATTTGTTTCTATAGATATGCATATGTGAGTCGAAAAAAAGAAAGAGAAAATCCATCAATTGATAATAGTGAATTAGATTCTCAATTTGTGATGCCTTGTAGTGATATTCCAAATAAGAGTTTGTCTTCATTTCCTCTTTTTCCTCAAGGAACCAAAGCGAGTGATGTTAACTATGATTTAATTGTTTTTGATACTTATGACTATTTAGATAAGATTCTAAATTTTAGATTAGAAGATATATTTGTAGCTCTTTTCTATAAATACTTTGAAAAAACGGAAGATCTAAGAGCCGAAAAATTAGTTAAATTAATCAAATATGGTACTGATTCGGATAAACAGATATGGCTTTTGAGATATGGTTTTGATTTTGATGATGTTGAATGGATTGAACCATATATTCAAAGCATAGATTCCACAGGTATAGAATTTGACAAAGAAATTTTACAGAAGTCTGAAAAACGACTAAAACTAATTGATAGGTATTACAATGGATAAAATAAATCCGTTATAAGGAATAAAACAATTTATGATTTTAAAATTGTAACGTTTTATTACAGCTAGAAAATAATAACAGATTCTAATTTTGAAATCCACAGATGTGAATAAGAATTTAGGTTGTAATTGGTTTGAGATGCTTTGTTTTTCAAATCAGAAAGTTAGATTCATATCTTACTTAATTTATGAAAGTGCTTTTACTTCTGTAGAGAGTGGATGAGTAAGGGCGGAGTAGGAGAAGAAAAATGAAAAAGGATTTTTCGATGTCAGAGCAAGAAATTTTAGATTTGATTCATATTTCTATTGAACAAATTACTACATTTGTCGGAGAACGAGTTCAGTATTGTACAAATATAGCTGAATATCAGAATGAATCAAATTATTTTGTAGTAAATAAAAATATCGCAACAATTCATCATATGAGTAAGGATGAATCAGGTTATATTATTCCACATTCGTTGGAGTTAGCTAAGAGGCCCAAAGGTGCTGTTTTTTATATCAATAAAAATGATTATAAAGATATTAAAAATCAAGAAGGATTAATGGATAAGAAGAAAAATCGTCCGAGTCTTGGAAATCCGGCAGGATGGAATAAAATAAATAAAAATAAAGATTATGAAGTTTATTTTCATCGAGGTCATATAATCGCATGCTCTTTAGGTGGTGATAAGGAGATTAAAGGACACGATTACAAAGCCTTGAAATCTTTATTTATCCAAACAGCTTGGAGCAATATGGGGAAAGATGTTAAGGAGGAAGAGGAAGAAAAAATAAATAAATTTAGCCAATGGCATTTTGAAAAAATTATTAAAAATACAGTAGTAACGGAGTCAGTTTGTATGGCTTCCCGTCCCGTTTATCGAAACAAAGCTGATGTGATTCCGATTGGAGTTCACTTGCAAGCAGTGACGAAAGAAAGATCTTTATTCAACGTATTTCTTCCGAATATCGATCCAAATATTGTAATTGATTATAAAAAATGTACTTTTAAACTGAAAAAGTAATTGTATTCAAGTAAAAACTGGCTAAATCTACCTTTGGCTGGTTTTTATTATTGATTTATGTTATAATTAAATTACCAAAAAGGTAATTTAATTCAATGAAAAGGGATCTATGAAGCTTATCTATAAAAATAAAACTGTTAAAAAGCAGTGCACAGAGCTGAGGAGAGCGAAAAAAGATTTTTCGGAAAAGGTTGCTGTAAAGTTGCATCAGTTGATCAACTTTTTGGAAGCAGCGGATTCTTTGGCTAGTGTGACAGTTTTTCCTAAATATCACTTTCACCAACTAAAGGGAAAGAGACAGGGGCAGTTTGCTTTGGATATAGATGGTCGAAGGAGTTCCTATCGGTTGATTGTAGAATTTCGTGAGGAGGATTTAGAAAAGGTGTTTCCAAGTCCTATTGAAATCGAAATCCTAAAAATAGAGGAGGTCAGCAATCACTATGAGTAATAAAATTGTTGAATACAAAGACCTGATTGCTTTTCATCCAGGTCAGTATGTTGAAGAGTTGATTGAAGATTATAACGTAACGCAGAAAGAATTTGCCGAGCGTTTGGGGGTTTCAGCAAAGACTGTCAGCAAGCTGGTCAACGCTGAGGAGTCCATTAGTAAAGAGACGGCTCATAAGTTAGCCAAGCTAAGCGGAGTTTCCATGCAAACTTGGCTCAATCTTCAGAATGCTTATGATGTAAAAGTGGCTGAGATTGCAGAGGAAAGAGAGCTTGAAGAAGGTAGCGAGAAAGAAATCTGTGAGATGATTGATTTCAAGTATTTTAAGGAAAAAGGCTACGTTCCAGACAAACGCTATACTTTGAAAGAAAAGATCGTCGAACTTCGTAAGATTCTAGGTGTGGCAAATTTAGAAAACCTTACATCTTTTAACCATCTAGTCAGCTATCGGAATACACGTGAGTTTACGACTAAAAGTATAGTCAACTCCAATATTATGTTGGAGTTGGCGTCTAAAAAAGCGCGTGATATAACGAGCACTAAGCTCAATCGTAGAAAGCTTGAGAGAAGCTTACCTGCTTTGAGAAAGTTGACCAGACAAGACCCAGAAGAATTTCCTCAACGCTTGTCTGATATTTTGTTAGAGTGTGGGGTTGTCCTAGTCGGTCTACCTGCCTTACCAAATGCCAATCTGAATGGAGCGACTAAAAAATTCAGTAATGGCAGTGCCTTGCTTTTACTCACGGATAGAAACAAAGCATCCGATATTTTCTGGTTCTCACTTTTTCATGAGATTGGGCATATTCTGGAAAATGATTTTTCATCTGATGAAGGAAACAGTGAAACCTATCTTCGTTCTGAGGAACAGGCAGACCAGTTTGCAAAAGATTTCTTGATTAGACCGGAAGACTATCAAGCTTTTGTCAAAAAAGGAAACTTTGATAAGTCAGACATTCTTCACTTTTCTGAGGAGATAGATATTCACCCTAGCGTCGTTTTAGGCAGATTACAAAATGAGGGTATTCTCGGTTTTGACCGTTTCCGAGAACTAAAAGAAAATTATTACTTTGTTTCTTGAATCTATCGAAAGTTGTAGAAGATGAAAAAAGTTTCATACGGTTAGTAATTATTATTTCTTTTTCGCTCATATTCCGCTCATTTTTTCAAAAAATACATAGACTTAAAAGAAAGAGGGTTAAGTGATGAAGAATAGTGCTATTGGGAGTAACTGGAAGGATGTCAGGTCAGAACTCTTTACCAAGGAGGAAATTCTTGAAAGTGATATGCGAGTGGCTATCATGGGTGAGTTGATAGAAGCTAGACATGAGCAGGGTATCAGTCAGAAAAAACTAGAAGAACTTAGTGGAGTAAGTCAACTTGTCATAGCTAGGCTGGAAACAGGTAAGACTAGTCCTCAGTTGGACACAGTCTTAAAAGTCCTAGCCAGTTTAGGAAAGACACTAGTAGTCGTCCCACTCGAACAGGGGAAAAGTTGACTAGCATCAGTTATAGTCTTTTCTAATAACAAGTCATAGTCACTTATAAGAATTACTAATAACGTGTTTGAACAGCCTAACTGGAATAGAGCTATAAAATAAGCTACACAAAGGATTTGAGGTATTTGTCTCAGGTCTTTTTCTTTTGTCTAAAACGGAGATATAGTTTCAAACTATATCAAAGCCTAATTTTTTACAATTATACAGATGATTCCTTTTCTGTTAAGATAGTTTCAACAACAAATTTTGGAGGACACATCATGTCAACTACAATCATCGGTTTCCCTCGTTTGGGCGAATTCCGCGAATTAAAATTTACAACTGAAAAATACTTTAGAAAAGAAATCTCAGAAGAAGAACTACTTGCCGCAGTAAAAGACTTGCGTGCTAAACATTGGAATATTGTCAAAGAAAAAGGCATCACTGAAATTCCATCAAATGATTTTTCTCACTATGACAACTTCCTAGATGCAGCCTTCCTTTTCAACGTGGTACCTGCTTCAGTTCAAAACTTGGACTTGTCTGACCTTGAGCGCTACTTCGCTTTGGGTCGTGGTTACCAAGGAGAAAAAGGAGACGTTCGCGCCCTCCCAATGAAGAAATGGTTCAACACCAACTATCACTACATCGTTCCTAAATTTGAAAAAGACACTCAAGTTAAACTTGCAGGTCACAAGATTTTTGATGAGTTCCAAGAAGCAAAAGAACTTGGATTGAACACTCGCCCAGTCCTCGTAGGTCCATTCACTTTCCTTCAATTGTCAGACTTTGAAGAAGGCGTGAAAGCAGAAGACTTTGTAGACAGCTTAGTAGCTGCTTACCAAGAAGTTTTTGCTAAATTGGCGGATCTTGGTGCAACTCGCATCCAATTGGATGAAGCGGCTCTTGTAAAAGATTTGACAGCTGAAGAAAAAGCTCTCTTCTTGAACCTTTACAACAAACTCTTGGCTGACAAAAAAGGTCTTGAAGTCTTGCTTCAAACTTACTTTGGTGACGTTCGTGACGTTTACGCTGACCTTGTGAATTTGCCAGTAGATGCTATCGGTCTTGATTTCGTTGAAGGTAAGAAAACTCTTGAATTGGTTAAAGGTGGTTTCCCAGCTGACAAGACTCTCTATGCAGGTATCGTCAATGGTAAAAACATCTGGCGCAACAACTACGAAAAGAGCTTGGCTGTTCTTGAACAAATCCCAGCTGAAAACATCGTATTGACTAGCTCATGCTCACTTCTTCATGTGCCATTTACAACTGCTAATGAAGAATTTGAACCAGCTATCTTGAACCACTTTGCCTTTGCAGTTGAAAAATTGGATGAGATTCGTGATTTGGATGCTATCCGCAACGGTCAAGGTGAAGAAGCACTTGCAGCCAACAAAGAACTCTTTGCGACTGAGCGTGTTGGTGTTAATGCTGAACTTCGTGCTCGTATCGCTGGCTTGACAGACGCTGACTACACTCGTTTGCCAGCCTTTGCAGAACGTGAAGCTATCCAAGAAGAAGCTTTCAAACTTCCAGCTCTTCCAACAACAACTATCGGTTCATTCCCTCAAACTAAAGAAGTTCGTGCTAAACGTTTGGCTTACCGTAAAGGTGAATTGTCTCAAGAAGAGTATGACGCTTTCCTTGCTGAAACGATCGATGAATGGATCAAATGGCAAGAAGATATCGACTTTGATGTCCTTGTTCACGGTGAATTTGAGCGTAATGACATGGTTGAGTACTTCGGTCAAAACTTGTCAGGTTACCTCTTCTCTAAAAATGGTTGGGTACAATCTTACGGTATGCGTGGGGTTAAACCACCAATCATCTGGGGTGATGTCACTCGTCTTAACCCAATCACTGTTAAATGGTCTAGCTATGCACAAAGCCGTACAAACAAACCTGTTAAAGGTATGTTGACTGGACCTGTTACAATTCTTAACTGGTCATTCCCACGTGAAGACATCTCTATCAAGGATTCTACTCTTCAAATCGCCCTTGCTATCAAGGATGAAGTGCTTGACCTTGAAGCTGCTGGTGTAAAAATCATCCAAATCGACGAGGCTGCTCTTCGTGAAAAATTGCCACTTCGTCGTAGCGACTGGTACGAAGACTACCTTGACTGGGCAATTCCTGCCTTCCGCTTGGTACACTCAACAGTAGCGCCAGATACACAAATCCACACTCACATGTGTTACTCAGAATTTACAGATATCATCCCAGCTATCGACAACATGGATGCGGACGTTATTTCCTTTGAAGCTAGCCGTTCAAACCTTGAAATCTTGGACGAACTCAAAGCGAAAAACTTCCAAACTGAAGTGGGACCTGGGGTTTACGATATCCACTCACCTCGTGTGCCGAACGAAGGCGAAATCGATAATACTATCGAAGCTATCCTTGCTAAAGTGCCAAGCAAGAAAGTTTGGATCAACCCAGACTGTGGTTTGAAAACACGTGGTATTCCAGAAACAAAAGAAAGCTTGATCCGCCTTGTTGAAGCAGCTAAAGCTGCGCGTGAGAAATTGTAAGATTAGATTTCTCAAGAAGCGCTGTTTGGTCAATCTGCCTGTTTCACTTGGATTCTAGGAATCCAGCTAACGAAAAAAATTAACTAGAAAAGGATAATGACTATGTCACGCCAAACACCGTCACTCTCATTTGAAGTGTTCCCTCCAAACCCAGCCGTGGGTAATGATAAAATTATTTCTGCTCTTCAAGATATGCAGGAGTTGGCCCCTCACTTTATCAGTGTGACTGCCAGCAATAATAAATTTAATATCAAGGAAACGACGGTTCGTTTGGCTGACTTTATCCAAAATGACTTGGTGATTCCGACTATTGCTCACTTGCCAGCCATCTATTTGACCAAGGACAAGGTTGCTGAAACCATTGCAGACTTGGACAAGGTTGGGGTGCAGAAAATCTTGGCTCTTCGTGGGGATATTATTCCAGATGTGGAGCCACAAAAGGATTTCCGCTACGCAACTGACTTGATCGAGTTCATCAAGGAGCAAGCCCCTCACTTTGATATTATCGGAGCATGCTATCCAGAAGGGCATCCAGATTCACCAAATCAGATTTCAGATATCCAAAATCTCAAGAAGAAAGTGGATGCAGGCTGCTCGAGCCTTGTAACTCAGCTTTTCTTTGACAATGAGCGCTTCTATGATTTCCAAGACAAGTGTATCTTGGCTGGGATTGATGTTCCTATTCATGCAGGGATTATGCCAATTCTGAATCGAAATCAAGCTCTCCGTCTCTTGAAGACTTGTGAGAATATCCATCTTCCACGCAAATTTAAAGCCATCTTAGACAAGTATGAGCATGACCCTGAGTCGCTCAGAGCAGCAGGACTTGCCTATGCAGTGGACCAAATCGTGGACTTGGTAACTCAGGATGTTGCTGGAGTGCATCTCTACACCATGAACAATGCCGAAACAGCAAAATACATCCACCAAGCAACCCATGCCTTGTTTAATCATCAGTCTCTAGGATAATAAAAAGCAAACCATTCTTCTCAGGTGAGGGGAATGGTTCCTTTTTAATGGTAAAGGCCGCACTTTTTAAGAAAAATATGATAAAATAGACTCTGTACGTACTTGATACAAAGATGAGGGTATTAAAAAAATAATGCATTTAAACCAAAAGTCTTAGATGATTTAGCATCAAATCTTTCTGATAACTAACGGTAGGAAAGAGCGACACGAGCGAGTCAAATCGATATTATTTGACGAGAGAGTTAGTAAAGCATTTAGCTAATCGCCTGATAGCGATTAGCGTGAAAGGTTTAGATGCTTTAGTATCAAACCTTTCTAATGATTTGTATCTTGAGTAATTGAACACGGGCTAAATCCCTAGTGAAAAAGATAGATTTCCTAGTGTGCATGGTACACTGCGTCAATCGAATGCTATCTTGAGCAATTGAACCCGGCCGAAAAGCTGTGTAAAAAAGATAAACTATCTTGTCTTCATCGAAGACTCCGTCAGTTTCCTATTTTTACTTTGCTTTTGACGTCCTTAGTATCTTGATCTTTGTAGGCAAGGCGTATAATTTCATCAATCCAAAGGGGATTAAAATGACAAAACAAGTGTTTCAAACGACTTTTGCGGGTCGTGAGTTAATTGTAGAGACTGGTCAGGTTGCTAAGCAAGCGAATGGCGCAGTTGTCGTACGTTACGGTGAGTCAACTGTCTTGACTGCTGCCGTTATGTCTAAGAAAATGGCAACTGGGGATTTCTTCCCACTCCAAGTCAACTACGAAGAAAAAATGTATGCGGCTGGGAAATTTCCTGGTGGCTTTATGAAGCGTGAAGGACGTCCTTCAACGGATGCGACTTTGACAGCACGTTTGATTGACCGTCCAATCCGTCCCATGTTTGCGGAAGGTTTCCGTAACGAAGTGCAAGTCATCAACACTGTGCTTTCTTATGATGAAAATGCCTCTGCACCAATGGCAGCTATGTTTGGTTCATCCTTGGCACTTTCTATCTCGGATATTCCATTCGACGGACCAATCGCTGGGGTGCAAGTGGGCTATGTGGATGGTCAAATCATCATAAACCCTAGCCAAGAACAAGCAGAGCAATCTCTCCTTGAATTGACAGTAGCTGGTACCAAACACGCCATCAACATGGTAGAGTCTGGTGCTAAAGAATTGTCAGAAGAAATCATGCTGGAAGCTCTCCTTAAAGGGCACGAAGCAGTCAAAGAATTGATTGCCTTCCAAGAAGAAATCGTTGCAGCTGTTGGTAAAGAAAAAGCAGAAGTGGAATTGCTTCATGTGGACGCTGACTTGCAGGCTGAAATTATCGCAGCCTACAACAGCGACCTCCAAAAAGCGGTTCAAGTAGAAGAGAAATTGGCTCGTGAAGCTGCAACTCAAGCAGTTAAAGACCAAGTGACTGCTGTTTATGAAGAAAAATATGCAGACCACGAAGAATTTGACCGTATCATGCGTGATGTGGCTGAAATCTTGGAACAAATGGAGCACGCTGAAGTGCGCCGTTTGATCACAGAAGACAAGGTGCGTCCTGATGGTCGTAAGGTCGATGAAATCCGTCCTTTGGATGCGGTTGTTGACTTCCTTCCTCGTGTTCACGGTTCAGGTCTCTTCACTCGTGGGCAAACTCAGGCTCTTTCAGTCTTGACCTTGGCTCCAATGGGAGAAACTCAAATCATCGATGGTTTGGATCCGGAGTACAAGAAACGCTTTATGCACCACTATAACTTCCCACAATACTCTGTAGGGGAAACTGGTCGTTACGGTGCGCCAGGTCGTCGTGAAATTGGTCACGGTGCTCTCGGTGAGCGTGCTCTTGCTCAAGTCTTGCCAAGTTTGGAAGAATTCCCATATGCTATTCGTTTAGTAGCAGAAGTTTTGGAATCAAACGGTTCTTCATCTCAGGCTTCTATCTGTGCGGGAACGCTTGCCCTTATGGCTGGTGGTGTGCCAATCAAGGCGCCAGTAGCTGGTATTGCCATGGGACTTATCTCAGATGGAAACAACTATACAGTCTTGACAGATATCCAAGGTTTGGAAGATCACTTTGGAGATATGGACTTCAAGGTTGCAGGTACTCGTGACGGGATTACAGCTCTTCAAATGGATATCAAGATTCAAGGGATTACTGCAGAAATCTTGACTGAGGCTCTTGCCCAAGCCAAGAAAGCGCGTTTTGAAATCCTTGATGTGATCGAAGCGACTATTCCAGAAGTTCGTCCAGAATTGGCTCCAACTGCTCCGAAGATTGATACCATCAAGATTGATGTGGACAAGATTAAGATTGTCATCGGTAAGGGTGGAGAAACCATCGACAAGATTATCGCCGAAACAGGCGTTAAGATTGATATCGACGAAGAAGGAAATGTATCTATCTACTCTAGTGATCAAGATGCTATTAACCGTGCCAAGAAAATTATTGCTGGTTTGGTTCGTGAAGCCAAGGTGGATGAAGTCTACCATGCCAAGGTTGTTCGTATCGAGAAATTTGGTGCCTTTGTCAACCTCTTTGACAAGACGGATGCCCTCGTTCACATTTCAGAAATGGCTTGGACTCGTACTAACCGTGTAGAGGACTTGGTAGAAATCGGTGATGAAGTCGATGTTAAGGTTATTAAGATTGATGAAAAAGGTCGTATCGATGCTTCTATGAAAGCTCTTCTTCCTCGTCCTCCAAAACCTGAGCATGAGGAAAAAGGCGAGAAGTCTGAGCGTCCTCACCGCCCACGTCATCACAAGGACCAAAAACCTAAGAAAGAATTTACAGAAACACCAAAAGATTCAGAATAAGAAAAGGAGAAATGTATGGGATGGTGGCGCGAAACCATTGATATCGTAAAAGAAAATGATCCAGCGGCCCGCACCACTTTGGAGGTTTTGCTGACTTATCCAGGTGTCAAGGCCTTGGCGGCCCACCGTCTCTCCCATTTTCTCTGGAAGCATGGCTTCAAACTCCTGGCTCGAATGCACAGCCAATTTTGGCGCTTTTGGACTCAGATTGAGATTCATCCAGGTGCCCAGATTGATTCAGGTGTCTTTATCGACCATGGTTCTGGTCTGGTTATCGGCGAGACTGCTATTGTTGAAAAAGGTGTTATGCTTTACCACGGAGTAACTCTTGGTGGGACAGGAAAAGACTGTGGCAAACGCCATCCGACCGTTCGTCAGGGTGCCCTTATATCAGCACATGCCCAAGTTATTGGCCCTGTAGAAATTGGTGCAAATGCCAAGGTCGGTGCTGCAGCAGTTGTCGTAGCAGATGTACCTAGTGATGTGACGGTTGTCGGTATTCCGGCCAAGATTGTCCGAGTTCATGGACAGAAGGATGAACCGACGATCCACGAAGTCGAAGAAAAACGAGAGTACTACGTCAATAAACTCGAGCAGGCTAAAGAAGCCAGTCACAGATCGTCTGGGTTGTAGAGGATACTATATGATTCAAGCAAGAAACAAGTTAAGCCAAGAGGAGTTATCTGAGGCGAAAAAACTAATTAACTGTTGCCAAAACTATGACGGTACCTATCGTGATCCCTATCTCTCTAACATGCTTAATTTTGACCCAAACATGCCCGCCTTTTTCCTTTATTATGAAAAAGGCGAACTTGTTGGTTTATTAACTGTCTATGCAGATGACCAAGATGTAGAAGTGACGATACTGGTTCATCCAGATCATCGCCGTCAGGGGATTGCGTGTGCATTGTTTACTAGTTTTGAGAGAGAAACAGCTTTTTTCTCTATTTGTTCAGTCACTTTTCAGACAGAGCGTGTTTTTCTAGACCGCCATCCTGATTTTGTTAGCAACTGGGGATTGGTCGAGGATGAAGAGACAGAAACTTGGTTAGGTAAGGATAGAAAACCTTATCCGTTAGCAAATATTTCCAATCTTGAAGTTTTGTTAGCAGATAGTTCGTATCAGGATCAAATTAGTCAGTTAAAATTTCAGGCATTCTCAGAGGAACATGAGTCTAGAGAGATTGTGGATAGATATGTCGCTGAAGCTCTGAAGGATCCAGAAAGTCGCTTATATATTTTGTTAAAAGATGGTCAGGTTATTGGAACTTGCACGGTAGATTTATCGACTAATACGAATTACTTTTACGGGTTAGCAATATCTGAACCTGAACGTGGGAAAGGCTATGGAAGTTACTTAGCAAAATCCCTTGTCAACCAACTAATTGAGCAAAATGATAAGGAATTTCAGATTGCAGTGGAAGATAGCAATGTAGGTGCCAAGCGCTTGTATGAAAAAATTGGCTTTGTCAAACAGACTCAGGTGGTTTATCTGAATGAGAAAGGAGCAAGGGATTCCGAAGTGTAGAGATATTCGGACTGAAATTCAATTGAACTCTTAGTGATGAAACTAACTGTTCTTGGATTTTGGTTTTCCTGACTATTATTTTATGATTAAAATCTATGACACTATGTATCGTGATTTGCGAGAATTTGTCCCAATCGAGGACGGCAAGGTTAGGATGTATGTCTGTGGGCCGACCGTGTACAACTATATCCACGTGGGGAATGCCCGCTCAACAGTGGCTTTTGATACGATTCGTCGTTATTTTGAGTACCGTGGGTATGAGGTTGCCTATATTTCCAATTTTACGGATGTGGATGATAAGATTATCAACCGTGCCAAGGAAGAAGGCATCACGCCTCAGGAGGTTGCGGACAAGTACATCGCTGCCTTTCGTGAGGATGTGACGGCCTTGGGCGTCAAACCTGCGACCCGCCATCCGCGTGTGGTGGAGTTTATGGCTGACATTATCCGCTTTGTGGGAGATTTGATTGAAAAAGGCTTTGCCTACGAGAGTCAAGGAGATGTCTATTTTCGTGTGGAAAAATCCCACAACTATGCCAAATTGGCCAACAAAACCTTGGAAGATTTGGAGCTGGGTGCTTCAGGTCGTACCGATGAAGAAACGGCTCGTAAGGAAAATCCTGTGGACTTTGCCCTTTGGAAAGCTGCAAAGCCAGGTGAGATTTCTTGGGATAGTCCTTGGGGACCTGGTCGTCCGGGCTGGCATATAGAGTGTTCGGTCATGTCGACAGAGATTTTGGGCGACACCATTGATATTCACGGTGGTGGAGCTGACCTAGAGTTTCCACACCACACCAATGAAATTGCCCAGTCAGAAGCAAAAACAGGAAAGACCTTTGCCAACTATTGGATGCATAATGGCTTTGTCAATATCGACAATGTCAAGATGTCTAAGTCTTTGGGCAACTTTATCACCGTACACGATGCCCTTAAAACTCTTGATGGCCAAGTGCTTCGTTTCTTCTTTGCGACTCAACATTATCGCAAGCCTATCAACTTTACAGAAAAGGCAGTTCGCGATGCCGAGACCAATCTCAAGTATCTAAAGAACACTTACGAACAATCATTTACAGGAAACGTGGATACCCAAGAGTTACAAGCTTTTAAAGACAAGTTTGTAGCAGCAATGGATGAAGATTTTAACGCGGCAAATGGAATCACAGTAGTCTTTGAAATGGCCAAGTGGATCAATTCTGGCAACTATGATGCAAGTGTCAAGCAAGCTCTTGCGGATATGTTGGAAGTCTTTGGAATTGTCTTTATTGAGGAAGTTTTGGATGCAGAGATTGAAGACTTGATCCAAAAACGCCAAGAAGCGCGTGCTAATCGTGACTTTGCGACAGCAGACCAAATTCGTGACCAATTGGCTGCTCAAGGGATTAAGCTCCTTGACACCAAGGATGGAGTGAGGTGGACTCGTGATTGATGTCAATCTCATTAACGGGATTGCGTTAGCTTTTGAGGGGGACGCGGTGTATTCTATGTATATTCGCCGTCATCTCATCCTCAAAGGTATGACCAAGCCCAATAAACTCCACCAAGAGGCGACAAAGTATGTCTCAGCCAAGGCTCAGGCTCGCCTGATTTCCCTTATGTTGGAGGAGCAAGTCCTGACGGAAAAAGAAGAGGAAATCTATAAACGTGGTCGCAATACCAATAGTCACACCAAGGCTAAAAATGCGGATGTGGTGACCTATCGTATGTCCACAGGTTTTGAAGCAGTCATGGGCTATCTCCATATGACTGAAAATCTGGAACGTCTTGAGAGCTTGATTTCTTGGTGCATCCAAAAAGTGGAGGGCTAGGACATGATTGCAAAGGAACTACAAGACTGGTTTCCTGAGGCTCAGATTTTAGATCAACCAGTAGAGAAAGAAGGCTATCTCACTCTCCCTTTAGCTTCTCAGCAGTGGATTTTGCTGGAAGAAGCTGGGCTCAGCGAGCGTGAAAAGCAGTTGGTTGCCCTTTTGACCCAGCAGGAGCAGGCTCGTTCGCTCAATCCTTGGTATTCTTATCTGATTGAGGGTAAGGGGCAAGCACCGCAAACTTTTAAAAAGATTCAGCTGGTCTATTGTCATCTTTCCTATTTTCAGCAGGAAAACCTGGCTTCTTGGCTGGATATGATGCGAACTCTTTTTCCGAACTGTCAGACCGTCCTTCAGGTCGGAGCTCAGGATTATGTTTTCGTACTTCAACAAGATAAGTATACACCTGTACGAGCTATTTTAAGTGATACGATTGAAGCAGTTGAGTATGACTTTGGACTTCGTCTCTCTATCATGTTAGGCCAGGTTTGGTTTCAGACAGGACATCAAGCCTTATCAGACTTAATCAAAGCGGAGCGGGATTTGTTTAAGACTTGGTGGCGTCAGGGTCACCAAGGTGTTCATACTTTTTCTCAGCTCTATCTTTGGAGTATGGGAGAAAGACTTGTGGACTTGAGAGCAATCAAGGAATGCTTGCACCAGATGATTTTGGATCAGGATCAGATTCAGGAAATCATTCTCTCTCTTTGGGAAAATAGTGCTGTCCTAACAAAAACAGCCCAGCAACTCTATCTGCACCGCAATTCTCTCCAATACAAGATTGATAAATGGGAAGAATTGACAGGGCTTCAATTGAAGGAATTGACTGACCTGACCCTGTGCTATCAGTTGATTTTACCAGATATTCTCTAAAGTTTTGTGCAAGTTGCACAGAACTTTTTTATTTTTTTGGTCACCTTGCCATAGAAATGTAAAGCGTTTTCATCTATAATAAAACTATCAAAAGACAAAAGGAGTTCACCTCATGGTAGAATTGAATCTTAAAAACATTTACAAAAAATATCCAAACAGCGAACACTACTCAGTTGAAGACTTCAACTTGGACATCAAAGACAAAGAATTTATCGTTTTCGTAGGTCCTTCAGGATGTGGTAAATCAACAACTCTTCGTATGATTGCTGGTCTTGAAGATATTACAGAAGGTACTGCATCTATCGATGGCGTGGTTGTCAACGACGTAGCTCCAAAAGACCGTGACATCGCCATGGTATTCCAAAACTACGCTCTTTACCCACACATGACTGTATACGATAACATGGCTTTCGGTTTGAAATTGCGTAAATACAGTAAGGAAGATATCGATAAACGTGTGCAAGAAGCAGCTGAAATTCTTGGATTGAAAGAATTTTTGGAACGTAAACCAGCTGACCTTTCAGGTGGTCAACGTCAACGTGTTGCCATGGGTCGTGCGATTGTCCGTGATGCAAAAGTATTCTTGATGGACGAACCTTTGTCAAACTTGGATGCCAAACTTCGTGTATCAATGCGTGCTGAAATCGCTAAAATCCACCGTCGTATCGGAGCTACAACTATCTATGTAACTCACGACCAAACAGAAGCGATGACACTTGCGGATCGTATCGTTATCATGTCAGCAACTAAGAACCCTGCTGGTACAGGTACTATCGGACGTGTAGAACAAATCGGTACTCCTCAAGAAGTTTACAAAAACCCAGTGAACAAATTCGTTGCAGGATTCATCGGAAGCCCAGCTATGAACTTCATCAACGTGAAATTGGTTGGTAGCGAAATTGTTTCTGATGGTTTCCGTTTGAAAGTTCCAGAAGGAGCATTGAAAGTTCTTCGTGAAAAAGGCTACGAAGGTAAAGAATTGATCTTCGGTATTCGTCCAGAAGACGTGAATGCAGAACCTGCTTTCCTTGAAACATTCCCAGAATCAGTTGTTAAAGCTACTATCTCAGTATCAGAATTGCTTGGTTCAGAATCTCACCTTTACTGCCAAGTTGGTAAAGATGAATTTGTTGCCAAAGTTGACGCTCGTGACTACTTGCAAACAGGTGCAACAGTTGAACTTGGATTTGACTTGAACAAAGCACACTTCTTTGATGTAGAAACTGAAAAAACAGTCTACTAAGATAAATAAAACTCAAAACACTGCTAGAAATCTGGCAGTGTTTTGATTATTTGTGTAGAAAAAACTCCTGGGATTTCCCAGGAGAGTATGAGTGGTTATTTAAATTTGAATCCTTCGTAAATAAGCTCTACTTTGGGATTTTTTTTCTTAATCTGTTTGGCAAGTGACTTCATCATAGAAAGAGGACCACACATATAGACGCTTGCATGTTCGGGTACTTCTTTTTGTTCAAAATTAAGATAGCCGTCTTTCCTACTGTCTACTAGATGGAGTTCAAAATTAGGGTTTTTCTGAGCATAGCCACGGAGCAAATCCAGATAGACTGCACTTTCCTCTCCGCGGAAGCTATAGTAGAAGTGAACCTGTTTATCCAAAATAGGATGTTCACGGATGTAAGAGATGAAGGGGGTGATCCCAATGCCTCCAGCAATCCAAACCTGATTTTCTCGTCCTTCTTCTATGATCATGTGTCCGTAAGCTCTGTCTAGGGTTACTTTACTGCCGACTTGAAGATTGTCATAGATATTCTTGGTATGGTCGCCTGAATTTTTAACAGTAAAGTAAAGAGTTTGACCGTGACCTCCTGAGATAGAAAAGGGATGCGGAGCACTTTCAAAGCCTTCCTGGAAAATCTTTAGGAAGGCAAATTGTCCTGCTTGATAGTTGAAAGGTCTGCTAAGATGGATTTGAATTTCTCTAGTATCGTGGTTTAAGCGTTTGAGATTGGTAATTTTCCCTAGATAGGGGAAGGAAATCTTTTGATAAAGGAAGATGATATAAAAACCGGACAGCAATCCTAAAAGGGCATAGCTACCAACAAGAAAACTTAGAAGATTAAATGTGAGAAGGCGATTGCCCATCATCATGTAGACGTGAAGGAGTCCAAAAATATAGGCTAGATAAACCAGGCGGTGAATCCACCGCCAAGCTTCGTATTGGATGTATTTGCCTAAATAGGCGACCAAGATGATACTGGCAAAGATATAGATGGCAAGATTGCCAAATTGAGCAGCTAATCGAGAGCTCCACAAACCGCCCATACTAAAGTTATGAAAGATTAGTAGGGTGATGGAGAGAAAGGCTGTGAATTTGTGGACAGTATAGACCTTCTCCAAACCGTGAAACCAGCTTTCTAGTAGTGGGAGACGAGTGGCTAGGATAAAGGTCAGAGATAGGCTTGTTAAAGCTAGTCCTGGAATCATGAATTGGGGAGAAGTGTTCATCCAGGTCAAAATAGTCAAGATAAAACTAGCTGTGATAAAGAGTAGTCCTTTGATTGATTTCATAGAAAATTCCATTTCATTTAGATTTTAATTTGTTGTAAATAAATTTGTTACATTTTATCATAGAAAAAGTATGGTGTCAAATTGAGGTCTATAAATATCTACTCTTATCAAAAAAACTCTCCAATTGAACTGGAGAGTGGTTGTTTATTCTGCAGCTTGTTGCCAACGTTTTGCTAGCATATGAGACAGGCTAGAAATGGCTAGGTTGAAGCTGAAGTAGATGAGGGCAATCAGGATATAAAGACTAAACACTTGCTCTGGTTCGAAATAACGGCCCATGAGAATTTGACTGGCTCCAAAGAGTTCTTGCAGGGCGATAACAGAGTAGAGAAGACTGGTATCCTTAATCACGGTTACAAACTGAGAAATGATGGCTGGCAGCATTTTACGGATTGCTTGTGGGAGAATGATGTGGTAGAGGATTTGTGCAGAAGTAAATCCTTGTGACATTCCTGCTTCATACTGTCCCTTATCCACAGCATTGAGGCCACCTCGGATAATCTCAGCTAGGGCTGCTGATGTAAAGAGGGTAAAGGCAGTGATTCCTGCTGGTGTGGATTTCATTTTGAACACTAAAAAGATAGTGAAAATCCAGAGGAGGTTGGGAACATTACGCACAAACTCGATATAAATGCTGGAAATAATGCGCAAGATAGGATTTTTGCCATTTCTCATGACAGCTAGAACCGTACCGATGATGGTAGAGAGGATGATAGCAATCAGAGAAATATAGAGGGTCAAGCCAAATCCTTTAAAGATAAAGATTAGGTTATCTGGGGTCAAAACTTCTAAAATGGATTCCATAGTAACCTCCTAAAGTGAATAGGCTTTTTTGTTGGCTTGCTCCATCTTGCGACCAAACTGGGCAACAGGGAAGCATAGAGAAAAGTAGAGAAGGGCAGCACCTAGAAAGGCTGGGATGTAGTTTCCGTGGAGAGCTGACCAAGACTTGGTCACAAACATCAAGTCCACTCCAGAGATGATAGCGACTGTCGAGGTATTCTTGATGAGATTAACGATTTGGTTGGTCAAAGGAGGGAGAATGATACGGAAAGCCTGGGGCAAGATAATCAAACGCATAGCACTGATATAGGTAAAACCTTGCGACAAGGCGGCCTCCATCTGACCGCTAGGAATAGACTGAATCCCTGAGCGAATCACCTCAGCAATATAGGCGCCGTGATAGAGGCCCACGCAGAGAACAGCTGTCCAATAAATCGGAATCATAATGGTGTGGTCACTGATAAGAGGTAGGCCATAAAAAACAATAACAAACTGCACCAAGAGGGGAGTGTTTTGGTAAAATTCCACAAATATGCGAGCTAAAATGCGCAAAATTGGACGTTTGCTGGCTGACATGGCTCCAAAGAAGATGCCCAAGACCATGGCGAGGATAAAGGATCCGATCGCTAGGGCAAGGGTGAAGAGGAAGCCATTGAAAAATTGTCCAAAATCCTGAAAATAGGCAGTCCAAGATGATAAATCTGTCATAGGGTATCCTCCTTAATCTGCTGTATGGCTAGATGGTTTGAGCTTGTAACGGTCATAGAGTTTTTGCAAACTGCCATCCTTGCTCCATTTAGTAACCAAGTTATCGAGATAGTCGTTGAGCTCGGTATTTGATTTCTTGGTAACGATACCGTAGTCAGATGGCTTGAAACTATCATCTAGTAGTACTGTGCGCTTGCTAATGTAGCCAGACAGAATAGAGCGGTCAACGGAAAAGGCATCGATACGATGAGCGTGTAGGGAAGTAATCAATTCTGGGTAGGAACCAAGTTCGACGAATTTAAAGGTTAGACCTTTCTTTTTACCCAGTTCGGTAATTAGGCGTTGGGTAATGGAACCTTGGGCAACCCCGATGGTTTTACCATTTAGATCCTCAATCTTTTTGATTTTGGCAGATTTATTGACCAAAAATCCAGATGCGTCCGTGTAGTAGGGACTGGTAAAGTTGTAGAGTTTTTTGCGTTCGTCTGTAATGGTGAAGGTTGCGATATCCATATCGACCTGTTCATTGTCTAGAAGGGGGCCACGGGTTTGTGCGGTAACAGGTACATAGCGAACCTTGACCTTGAGCTCATCGGCTACCATCTTGGCTAAGTCCGTTTCGATACCAGAATAGGTTCCTGTCTTAGGATCCTTGTAGCCGAAATTGGGAACGTCTTGTTTGACACCGACAACCAGCTCGCCTCTTTTTTGAATGGCTGCGACACTGGTATCAGCCTGAACTGGTTTTGCAGCAGTAAGGCCGAAAAGGCTAATCACTAATGTGGATAAAAAGAATTTCTTTTTCATAGGCGCCTCCTTATTTGACTTTGTCACTTTCGTGGTTGATAATTTTGCTGAGGAATTGTTGGGCACGAGGTTCGCTTGGATTGTCGAAAAAGTCATCGACATCGGTCGTATCTACCAAAACTTCTCCGTCAGCCATAAAGATGATGCGGTCAGCAACTTCACGGGCGAAGCCCATTTCATGGGTAACGACAATCATATTCATACCATCGTGGGCTAATTTTTGCATAACTGCCAGAACATCACCGATGGTTTCAGGGTCAAGGGCAGACGTTGGCTCATCAAAGAGAAGGAGTTCAGGATGCATAGCGAGGCCACGTGCAATGGCAATCCGTTGTTTTTGTCCACCAGACAGCATGGCTGGATAAGAATCTTTCTTGTCCCACATATTTACAAATTCCAGATATTTTTGAGCTGTTTTTTCAGCTTCTTTTTTATCAATTCCTAGAACTTTTATGGGTGCGAGTGTTACGTTTTCTAACACTGTTTTGTGAGGGTAGAGGTTAAAATGCTGGAAAACCATGCCGACTTCCTTGCGAAGAGGAACTAAATCTTTCTGACTGGCACCAGCAACTTGGTGTCCATTGACTAGAAGACTTCCCTTGTCGACAGCCTCCAAACCATTGATGGTACGGATAAGAGTGGATTTCCCAGAACCGGATGGTCCGAGTAGGACAACGACTTGTCCTTTTTCAAAACGGAGATTGATGTCGCGGAGTGCGTGGTAGTCTCCGTAATATTTTTCGACGTGTTCAAATTCTACTAAAGCCATAAGGAATCTCCTTTGTGTTAGATTTTATAACACGATTTTACACCAAAAGATTTTTCTTGTCAAATCATATCTTAAAAATTCACTAAAATTTTATAAAAAAGCAATCTGGATAGAGAAAAAGCCTAAATCATGTTATAATGAAGCAATAGAATTCTTAGAAAGAGTGGATGTCTTTTTGATAACACCTACTTATGAATGGCAGTTTGCCCCGCAGGTAGAAGATGCGGATTTTACAAAGATAGCCAAGAAGGCTGGACTGGGTCCTGAGGTGGCTCGGTTATTATTTGAAAGAGGGATTCAGAACCAAGAAAGTCTGAAGAAGTTTTTAGAACCTTCCTTGGAGGACTTGCATGACCCTTATCTGCTCCATGATATGGATAAAGCAGTGGAACGGATTCGTCAGGCTATTGAAGAAGGGGAAAATATTCTCGTTTACGGTGATTATGATGCAGATGGTATGACTTCGGCTTCTATTGTGAAGGAAAGTTTGGAACAGCTTGGTGCCGAGTGCCGTGTTTACTTGCCCAATCGTTTTACTGATGGCTATGGTCCAAATGCTAGTGTTTATAAATACTTTATCGAGCAAGAAGGGATTTCTTTGATTGTGACGGTGGACAATGGGGTTGCTGGTCATGAGGCTATTGAATTGGCCCAGTCTATGGGAGTGGATGTCATTGTGACTGACCACCATTCCATGCCTGAAACCCTGCCTGATGCCTATGCCATCGTTCACCCTGAACATCCAGATGCGGACTATCCTTTTAAATATTTGGCTGGTTGTGGAGTGGCCTTCAAGCTGGCTTGTGCCCTTTTAGAAGAAGTACAAGTGGAATTGCTTGATTTGGTCGCTATTGGTACCATTGCTGATATGGTGAGTTTGACGGATGAAAATCGCATTTTGGTGCAATATGGTCTGGAAATGTTGGGACATACTCAGCGCATTGGTCTACAAGAAATGCTGGACATGGCTGGGATTGCTGCTAACGAAGTAACAGAAGAAACGGTTGGTTTCCAGATTGCCCCTCGTTTGAATGCCTTGGGCCGTTTGGATGATCCCAATCCTGCCATCGATTTGCTGACTGGGTTTGATGATGAGGAAGCGCATGAGATTGCCCTTATGATTCATCAGAAAAACGAAGAGCGCAAGGAAATCGTCCAGTCTATCTATGAAGAAGCTAAGACCATGGTGGATCCTGAGAAGAAGGTTCAAGTCTTGGCCAAGGAAAGCTGGAATCCTGGGGTTCTAGGGATCGTGGCTGGTCGCTTGTTGGAAGAACTAGGGCAGACAGTCATCGTTCTTAATATAGAGGATGGTCGTGCCAAGGGCAGTGCTCGTAGTGTGGAAGCGGTCGATATTTTTGAGGCTCTGGATCCTCATCGAGACCTCTTCATCGCCTTTGGCGGTCATGCTGGTGCGGCTGGCATGACGCTGGAAGTTAAGAAACTCTCAGATTTATCTCAGGTCTTGGAAGACTATGTCCGTGAAAAAGGCGCGGATGCTGGTGGCAAGAATAGATTAAACCTAGATGAAGAGTTGGATTTGGAGAGTTTGAGTCTTGAAACAGTCAAGAATTTTGAACGTTTGGCACCTTTTGGCATGGACAATCAGAAACCTATCTTTTATATAAAGGATTTTCAGGTCGAAAGTGCTCGTACTATGGGAGCAGGCAACGCCCATCTCAAGCTGAAAATTTCCAAGGGTGAGGCGAGTTTTGAAGTGGTAGCCTTTGGCCAAGGTAGATGGGCAACAGAATTTGCTCAAACCAAGAATCTAGAGTTGGCAGTCAAATTGTCTGTCAATCAATGGAATGGTCAAACTGCCCTCCAGTTGATGATGGTGGATGCGCGTGTGGAGGGTGTCCAACTCTTTAACATTCGTGGGAAGAATGCAGTCTTGCCAGAAGGAGTTCCAGTCTTGGATTTTGCTGGGGAACTGTCCAATCTAGTAAATAGTGGTGCTGTGGTTGTAAAAACCGTTCCAGAGGATATTACTCAGCTGAAGACCATTTTTCAGAAACAGAATTTTTCCGCTGTCTATTTCAAAAATGACATTGACAAGGCCTATTATCTGACAGGTTATGGGACTAGAGATCAGTTTGCCAAATTGTACAAGACTATCTACCAGTTTCCAGAGTTTGATATTCGCTACAAACTGAAGGATTTGGCTACTTATCTCAATATCCAACAAATCTTGCTGGTCAAGATGATTCAAGTATTTGAAGAGCTAGGCTTTGTGACGATCAAAGATGGGGTCATGAAAGTCAATAAAGAGGCACCAAAGCGGGAAATCGGAGAAAGTCAGATTTACCAAAATCTCAAACAAACCGTCAAAGACCAAGAAATGATGGCGCTGGGTACTGTGCAAGAAATTTATGACTTTTTAATGGAAAAAGAATAGCAGATAGGAAAGAGTTGGGAAACCAGCTCTTTTTTAAAAACAAATCTTCATTTTGAAAATCATCAAAAAAATGGTATAATGGTAGGAAAAGATTCGGCTAATATTCAATGAAAATCAGAGAGCAAACTAGGAAGCTAGCCGCAGGTTACTCAAAACACTGTTTTGAGGTTGCAGATGGAAGCTAACGTAGTTTGAAGAGATTTTCGAGGAGTATAAAAGTAATAGTGCTTTTAGAATAAAAGGGTAAGCAACCCTATAATCAAGATAAATTAAGCTTTCGGAGGAAAAATGAGTAATATCAGTTTAACAACACTTGGTGGTGTGCGTGAAAATGGGAAAAATATGTATATCGCTGAAATCGATGGATCTATTTTCGTTTTGGATGCAGGTCTAAAATACCCTGAAAATGAACAACTAGGGGTGGATGTGGTTATTCCCAATATGGACTACCTTTTTGAAAATAGCGATCGTATCGCTGGGGTTTTCTTGACCCACGGCCATGCGGATGCCATTGGTGCTCTGCCTTATCTCTTGGCTGAAGCCAAGGTGCCTGTATTTGGATCTGAGCTGACCATTGAGTTGGCCAAACTCTTTGTCAAAGGAAATGATACAGTTAAGAAATTTAATGATTTCCATGTCATCGATGAGGATACGGAGATAGATTTTGGAGGGACTGTGGTGTCCTTCTTCCGTACGACCCACTCTATCCCAGAAAGTCTGGGTGTGGTCTTGAAGACAGCTGAGGGTAGCATCGTTTACACAGGTGACTTCAAATTTGACCAGACAGCTAGTGAATCTTATGCGACAGACTTCGCTCGCTTGGCAGAAATCGGTCGTGATGGAGTTCTAGCTCTTCTTAGCGATTCAGCCAATGCAGATAGCAATATCCAAGTGGCTAGTGAAAGTGAAGTTGGGGACGAGATCACTCAAACCATTTCGGACTGGGATGGTCGTATCATCGTTGCGGCGGTAGCCAGCAACCTCTCTCGTATCCAGCAGGTGTTTGACGCTGCGGATGCAACAGGCCGTCGTGTGGTCTTGACAGGATTCGATATTGAAAATATCGTCCGCACTGCTATTCGCCTCAAGAAATTGTCTCTAGCTAACGAGAGTCTTTTGATTAAGCAAAAAGATATGTCTCGCTTTGAAGACCATGAGTTGATTATCCTTGAGACAGGTCGTATGGGTGAGCCTATCAATGGTCTTCGCAAGATGTCGATTGGTCGCCACCGTTATGTGGAAATCAAGGACGGTGACCTAGTCTATATCGTAACCACTCCGTCTATCGCTAAAGAAGCAGTTATGGCGCGTGTGGAAAATATGATTTACCAAGCTGGTGGAGTTGTCAAATTGATTACCCAAAGCTTGCGTGTGTCAGGACATGGGAATGCGCGTGACTTGCAGTTGATGATTAATCTCTTGCAACCTAAGTATCTCTTCCCAATTCAAGGGGAATACCGTGAGTTGGATGCCCATGCTAAGGCTGCTATGGCAGTAGGTATGTTGCCAGAACGCATTTTCATCCCTAAAAAGGGAACCAGCATGGCTTATGAGAATGGAGACTTTGTCCCAGCTGGAGCAGTTTCGGCAGGGGATGTCTTGATTGATGGGAATGCTATTGGTGATGTTGGAAATGTGGTTCTTCGTGACCGTAAGGTCTTGTCAGAGGATGGTATTTTCATCGTAGCAATTACCGTTAACCGTCGTGAGAAGAAAATTGTGGCCAAGGCTCGTGTTCATACGCGTGGATTTGTTTATCTCAAGAAGAGTCGCGATATTCTCCGTGAAAGTTCAGAATTGATTAACCAAACGGTAGAAGACTATCTTCAAGGAGAAGACTTTGACTGGGCAGATCTTAAAGGGAAGGTTCGGGATACTCTGACCAAGTATCTTTTTGATCAAACTAAGCGTCGTCCAGCAGTTCTACCAGTAGTCATGGAAGCAAAATAATCGTTGAAATAAACAGAGGGAAAGTCGAATTTCGGCTTTTTCTTATCGGAAAATAGAGGAAAAATATGGCAGTAATGAAAATAGAGTATTACTCACAAGTTTTGGATATGGAGTGGGGGGTGAATGTCCTTTACCCTGATGCCAATCGAGTGGAAGAACCAGATTGTAAAGACATTCCCGTCTTGTACCTCTTGCACGGGATGTCTGGTAATCATAATAGTTGGCTCAAGCGGACCAATGTGGAACGCTTGCTTCGAACTACTAATCTTATCGTCGTCATGCCCAATACCAGTAACGGTTGGTACACCGATACCCAGTATGGTTTTGACTATTACACAGCTCTAGCAGAGGAATTACCAGAGGTTTTGAAACGCTTCTTCCCTAATATGACCAGCAAGCGTGAAAAGACCTTTATCGCTGGTCTCTCTATGGGAGGCTATGGCTGCTTTAAACTGGCTCTTGCTACAAATCGTTTCTCTCACGCAGCTAGTTTTTCAGGCGCCCTGAGCTTTGAAGATTTTTCTCCTGAAAGCCAAAATTTGGGAACACCGGCTTATTGGAGAGGTGTGTTTGGGGAGATTCAAGATTGGACAGCTAGCCCTTATTCTCTTGAAAGTTTGGCTAAAAAATCGGATAAAAAGACCAAGCTGTGGGCTTGGTGCGGCGAGCAGGATTTCTTGTATGAAGCCAATAATCTGTCAGTGAAAAACCTCAAAAAACTAGGCTTTGATATGACCTATAGCCATAGCGCTGGAACTCATGAGTGGTATTATTGGGAAAAACAATTGGAACGGTTTTTAAAAACTCTACCGATTGATTTCAAATTAGAAGAGAGATTGAGCTAATTTTTTATAAATAAACCACCATTTATAGTTATTCTTGGCTTAAAAACAATGCTGGAAGTCTGTTTTCACTAGACTTTTCAAACGAAAGTAGTAGAATAGTAATAAGATATTGGAGGAAAGAGAGTAAGAAATGTACCGTTATCAAATTGGCATTCCCACATTAGAATATGATCAGTTTGTCAAAGAACATGAATTAGCTAATGTATTACAAAGCAGTGCTTGGGAAAAAGTGAAATCTGATTGGGATCATGAGAGATTTGGTGTCTATGAAGAGGGGAAGTTACTGGCTGTGGCTAGTATTCTCATAAAATCTCTTCCTTTAGGCTATAAAATGTTTTATATTCCAAGAGGTCCTATATTGGATTACAGGGATATAGAACTTTTAAAGTTTGTCCTGCAGTCTATTAAGTCTTATGCTCGTAGCAAGAGAGCGGTTTTTGTGACTTTTGACCCAAGTATTTGTCTATCTCAACATTTGGTTAATCAAGATAAAACAGAATATCCTGAAAATCTTGCTCTTGTTGAGATTTTAGGGCAATTAGGAGTGAAATGGTCTGGGCGGACAACCGAGATGGATGATACCATTCAGCCTCGTATTCAGGCGAAAATATATAAGGAAAATTTTGAAGAAGATAAATTTTCTAAATCAACGAGGCAAGCTATCCGAACAGCACGAAACAAAGGGCTTGAGATTCAATATGGTGGACTGGAACTATTAGATTCATTTTCGGAGTTGATGAAAAAAACTGAGAAGCGAAAAGAGATTCATTTAAGAAACGAAGCCTATTATAAAAAATTATTAGATAACTTCAAAGAAGATTCCTATATCACGCTAACGAGTTTGGATGTTTCTAAGCGTTTAAGAGAATTAGAAGAACAGTTAGAAAAAAATAGAGTAGTTGCAGAAAAATTTAATGATGCAACCAAACCTTCAAAAATTCAGGAAAATATAAAAGAAAAAGAACGTTTAGAAGAGGAAATAGATTTCTTGCAGGGATATATGAATATGGGAAAATCAAACATTCCGTTAGCGGCTACTTTGAGTTTGGAATTTGGTACTACCTCTGTCAATCTATATGCTGGTATGGATGATGATTTTAAACGTTACAATGCACCAATTTTAACTTGGTATGAAACGGCTCGCTATGCCTTTGAGCGAGGTATGTTGTGGCAAAATTTAGGTGGTGTTGAAAACTCTCTCAATGGTGGACTTTATCATTTTAAGGAAAAATTTAATCCAACGATTGAAGAATATTTGGGAGAATTTACAATGCCTACCCATCCTCTCTATCCTCTGTTAAGACTTGCTCTTGATTTCCGTAAAACATTAAGAAAAAAACATAGAAAGTAAGTATATGGTACTAACAACACTCACGAAAGAAGAGTTTCAGACTTATTCTGATCAGGTTTCTTCTCGTTCTTTTATGCAATCTGTCCAGATGGGTGATTTGCTAGAAAAAAGAGGGGCTCAAATTGTTTATCTTGCTTTAAAAAAAGAAGGAGAAATTCAAGTTGCAGCTATGGTTTATAACTTGCCCATGTTAGGTGGTCTGCATATGGAGCTCAATTCGGGTCCGATTTATACCCAACAAGATGCTCTTCCAGTTTTTTATGCGGAGTTAAAAGAATATGCCAAGCAAAATGGTGTCTTAGAGTTGCTTGTAAAACCTTATGAAACTTATCAAACTTTTGATAGCCAAGGTAATCCAATAGATGTTGAGAAAAAAAGTATCATTCAAGGTTTAACTGATTTGGGTTATCAATTTGATGGTTTGACGACAGGATATCCAGGTGGGGAACCGAATTGGTTATATTATAAGGATTTGACTGATTTAACTGAAAAGAATTTACTTAAAAGTTTTAGTAAAAAGGGGAAGCCTTTGGTGAAAAAGGCTGAAACGTTCGGCATTAGGTTAAAAAAGTTAAAACGTGAAGAACTATCGATTTTTAAGAATATAACAAAAGAAACCTCTGAACGTAGAGAATACAGTGATAAAAGTTTAGAATATTATGAGCACTTTTATGATTCATTTGGAGAACAAGCGGAGTTTCTCATAGCAAGCTTAAATTTTTCGGAGTATATGAGCAAATTGCAAGGTGAGCAAAGTAAACTAGAAGAAATCTTGGACAAGTTGCGACTTGATTTGAGTAAAAATCCTCATTCTGAGAAAAAACAAAATCAACTGAGAGAATATTCTAGTCAATTTGAAACTTTTGAAGTTCGAAAAGCAGAAGCGAGAGATTTGATTGAAAAATATGGAGAAGAAGATATTGTTTTAGCCGGGAGTTTATTTGTTTATATGCCTCAGGAAACGACTTATCTCTTTAGTGGTTCTTATACTGAGTTTAATAAGTTCTATGCCCCTGCACTGCTTCAAAAATATATTATGTTGGAAAGCATAAAACGTAGAATACCTAAATACAACTTCCTAGGGATTCAAGGGATTTTTGATGGAAGTGATGGTGTTTTACGTTTTAAACAGAATTTTAATGGCTATATTGTACGCAAAGCAGGAACTTTCCGTTATCATCCATCACCTTTAAAATACAAAGCTATTCAGTTATTCAAAAAAATATTAGGACGTTAAGATGAAAAAGTCAGTATTTAGCTTTCTTTCAGCTTGTTTTAGTAAAATAATTTTTATTTGCTAGAAAGGTGGAGAGATATGCGCTGGCTTTTTCGTTTGATAGGGGCTTTCTTTTCTTTTGTGTGGCGTTTGTTTTGGCGCCTGGTTTGGATAGTTGTTCTCTTATGCGCTCTTGCTTTTGGTTTTCTCTGGTATCTGAACGGGGATTTTCAAGGAGCGCTAAAGCAAGCAGAACGGTCAGTCAAGATTGGTCAACAAAGTATCGACCAATGGGAAAAAACAGGGCAACTGCCTAAGTTGAACCAGACAGATAGCCATCAACACTCTGAAGGAAGATGGCCACAGGCTTCTGCTCGTATTTACCTGGATCCGCAAATGGATTCACGCTTTCAAAAAGCTTACTTAGAAGCGATTCAGAACTGGAATCAAACTGGTGCTTTTAACTTTGAAATTGTGACTGAGTCCGGCACGGCGGATATCTTGGCTACTGAGATGAACAACGGAAACACTCCTGTGGCAGGAGAGGCGGAAAGTCAGACCAATCTCTTGACGGGTCAATTCTTGTCTGTAACGGTGCGGTTGAATCACTACTATCTGTCCAATCCTGACTATGGCTATTCTTATGAACGCATTGTCCATACGGCGGAACATGAGTTGGGTCATGCGATTGGCTTGGACCATACAGATGAGAAATCAGTGATGCAACCGGCCGGTTCCTTTTATGGTATCCAGGAAGAGGATATTGCAAACCTCCGAAAAATATATGAGACCAGTGAGTAGTGAACAATCTTTCCCTACTTTTTTGTTATAATGGAACTATGAATAACTTGATTAAATCAAAACTAGAGCTCTTGCCGACCAGCCCTGGTTGCTACATTCACAAGGATAAAAACGGCACCATTATCTATGTAGGAAAGGCTAAAAATCTACGAAACCGTGTGAGGTCCTATTTCCGTGGAAGTCATGATACCAAGACAGAGGCTCTGGTGTCTGAAATTGTGGATTTTGAGTTTATCGTTACGGAGTCTAATATTGAGGCACTTCTCCTAGAAATCAACCTGATCAAGGAAAACAAGCCCAAGTACAATATCATGCTCAAGGATGATAAGTCTTACCCTTTCATAAAAATCACCAATGAGCGCTATCCTCGTTTGATTATCACCCGTCAGGTCAAAAAGGACGGAGGTCTTTATTTCGGTCCCTATCCAGATGTGGGCGCAGCCAATGAAATTAAGCGATTGCTGGATCGGATTTTTCCTTTTCGAAAGTGTACGAATCCACCGTCTAAGGTCTGTTTTTACTACCATATCGGCCAATGCATGGCCCACACTATCTGTAAGAAGGATGAGGCCTATTTCAAATCCATGGCTCAGGAGGTTTCTGATTTTCTGAAAGGGCAGGATGACAAAATTATCGATGACCTCAAGGGCAAGATGGCAGCGGCAGCCCAGACTATGGAATTTGAACGTGCAGCGGAATACCGTGACCTGATTCAGGCTATTGGAACGCTTCGAACCAAGCAACGGGTTATGGCTAAGGATCTCCAAAATCGCGATGTCTTTGGCTACTATGTGGACAAGGGCTGGATGTGTGTCCAGGTTTTCTTTGTCCGTCAGGGTAAGCTTATTGAGCGGGATGTCAATCTTTTCCCTTATTATAATGATCCGGATGAGGACTTTCTAACCTATGTAGGACAATTTTATCAAGAAAAATCTCATCTGGTTCCCAATGAGGTACTGATTCCGCAGGATATTGACGAAGAAGCTGTCAAGGTCTTGGTAGATACCAAGATTGTCAAACCCCAGCGTGGAGAGAAAAAACAGCTGGTCAATCTAGCCATAAAAAATGCACGAGTCAGCCTAGAGCAGAAATTCAACCTGCTGGAGAAATCTGTCGAAAAGACACAAGGAGCTATTGAAAATCTAGGACGTTTGCTCCAAATCCCAACCCCAGTTCGTATCGAATCTTTCGATAACTCCAACATCATGGGGACCAGTCCTGTTTCAGCCATGGTGGTCTTTGTTAACGGCAAACCTAGTAAGAAGGATTACCGTAAGTATAAAATCAAGACTGTCGTTGGACCAGACGACTATGCCAGTATGAGAGAAGTCATTCGCAGGCGCTATGGCCGAGTTCAACGTGATGGTTTAACCCCGCCAGATTTGATTGTGATTGATGGAGGACAAGGTCAAGTCAATATCGCCAAGCAAGTCATCCAAGAGGAGCTAGGCTTGGATATCCCCATTGCAGGTCTGCAAAAGAATGATAAGCACCAAACCCATGAATTGCTCTTTGGAGATCCGCTGAAGGTGGTGGAGTTGTCTCGCAATTCTCAGGAATTTTTCCTCCTCCAACGCATCCAAGATGAGGTTCACCGCTTTGCCATCACCTTCCACCGCCAACTGCGCTCCAAAAATTCCTTTTCATCACAACTGGATGGAATTGACGGTCTGGGACCTAAACGCAAGCAGAATCTTATGAAGCATTTCAAGTCTTTGACTAAAATCAAGGAAGCCAGTGTGGATGAGATTGTCGAAGTTGGGGTACCAAGAGCAGTTGCAGAAGCTGTGCAGAGGAAGTTGAACCCGCAGGAGGCAGAAGTCTTGCCTCAAGTGGCGGAAGAACAAGTAGATTATCAAACGGAAGGAAATCACAATGAAACATAAAATCGCAATTTTATCAGATATTCATGGCAATGCGACGGCCCTAGAAGCAGTGATTGCAGATGCTAAAAATCAAGGAGTCAGTGAATACTGGCTTCTGGGAGATATTTTTCTTCCTGGTCCAGGCGCAAATGACTTAGTCGCCCTGCTAAAGGACCTTTCTATCACAACCAGTGTTCGAGGCAATTGGGATGATCGTGTCCTTGAGGCCTTGGATGGCGAATATGGTTTGGAACATCCGAAAGAAATCCAGTCAATGCGCATGACCCAGTTTTTGATGGAGCAAATGGATCCTGCAACGATTGTCTGGCTACGAAGCTTGCCTTTGCTGGAAAAGAAAGAAATTGACGGATTGCGCTTTTCTATCTCTCATAATTTGCCAAATAAGAACTATGGTGGGGACCTACTGGTTGGGAATGATACAGATAAATTTGACCAACTGCTAGATGCGGAAACGGACGTGGCAGTTTATGGTCATGTTCACAAGCAGTTGCTTCGTTATGGAAGTCAAGGGCAACAAATCATCAATCCAGGGTCGATTGGCATGCCCTATTTTAATTGGGAGGCGTTAAAAAATCACCGTGCCCAGTATGCCGTGATAGAAGTTGAAGATGGGGAATTACTCAATATCCAATTTCGTAAAGTTGCTTATGATTACGAAGCTGAGTTAGAATTGGCCAAGTCCAAGGGACTTCCCTTTATCGAAATGTATGAAGAGCTACGAAGAGAAGATAACTATCAGGGGCACAATCTGAAATTATTAGCAAACTTAATAGAAAAGCATGGGTATGTAGAGGATGTGAAGAAATTTTTTGATTTTTTGTAAGAGTTTCCTAAAATAACCAATGCAAACTAAAAACGATTGGCTGGCCCAATCGTTTTTAATATATCTTATTGTAATTGAGATTGATCTGGAAGATAAGAACCACCTAGATAGGTATTGCTGAGTTTTTCAAGAGTTCCATCTTGATAGAGTTCTTTGAGCGCTTTATCAAATTGCTCTTTAAACTCTTTTTGGTCGCTTGAGAAAACGATATAGTTGCTGGGACTATCGGCAGAAGGTAAATCAACAACTGAAAGGTCTAATCCACGGTCCTTGATAATCTTTTGAACGGATACTTTGTCAAAAACTAGGAAATCAAACTCTCCGTTAGCAAGGTCTAGGATTCGTTTGCCGATATCTTCACCAGAAAAATCGATAGTAGCGGGATTGTCAGTGTGTTTTTGATTCCAGTTATTGATGAATTGAGCGTTTGAAGTTCCAGTATCCTCTTGCGTTGTTTTGCCAGCGATTTGGTCAAGTGAAGTCAGAGGATTTTTCTTGTTACTGACGAGGACGAGGGGATTGTTCGAAATTGGAAGTGAGTAGAGGTATTTTTCAGCACGCTCTTTTGTATAACTCAAGTTGTTGGCTGCGGCTTGATAGTGACCAGAATCAAGTCCTGGGAAGATGCTCTCCCAAGCAGTTCTTTGGAATTGAATCTCGTAGTCGCTGAGTTTTTCATCTACTGCTTTTAGAACTTCGATGTCGAAGCCTGTCAGATTGCCCTTGTCTTCGTAGTCAAATGGCGGCACATCACCAGCTGTAGCAACGACGATTGTCTTTTGAGAGCTGGTCTCTTTGGGTGTGGCTTGATTCCCACAGGCAACCAAAAATGGTAGGATGGCTAATAATAGGCTAAATTTTTTCATAATATCTCCATTCAAATGTAAAGTACTTGCTAGTTTATCAGAAATGTTCCTGATGAACCAATATATATTTTTTATGACTGTAATAAAAAATCTTAATCATGAAAAATCCCTGCAAGCTCTTTCAAATTATGGTAGAATGGAAGCAGTAGAATTAGAAAAGGAAATCGATTATGAAATTTCTTGAATTAAACAAAAAACGTCATGCGACTAAGCAGTTTACTGATAAGCCTGTTGATCCAAAAGATGTGCGTACGGCTATCGAAATTGCAACCTTGGCTCCAAGCGCTCACAACAGCCAGCCTTGGAAATTTGTGGTGGTTCGTGAGAAAAATGCTGAATTGGCAAAGTTGGCTTATGGCTCGAACTTTGAGCAGGTATCATCAGCACCTGTAACCATTGCCCTCTTTACAGATACGGACTTAGCCAAACGTGCTCGCAAGATTGCCCGTGTCGGTGGGGCAAAGAATTTCTCAGAAGAACAACTTCAATATTTCATGAAGAACTTGCCTGCTGAATTTGCGCGTTACAATGAGCAACAAGTCAGCGACTACCTGGCCCTCAATGCTGGTTTGGTTGCGATGAACTTGGTTCTCGCTCTTACAGACCAAGGAATTGGCTCAAACCTTATCCTTGGTTTTGACAAATCAAAAATCAATGAAGTTTTGGACATTGAAGACCGTTTCCGCCCAGAACTTTTGATTACGGTAGGCTATACGGACGAAAAATTAGAACCAAGCTACCGCTTGCCAGTAGATGAAATTATCGAGAAAAGATAGAAGGAAGATATTATGACAGCAATTGATTTTACAGCAGAAGTAGAAAAACGCAAAGAAGACCTCTTGGCTGACTTGTTTAGCCTTTTGGAAATTAACTCAGAACGTGACGATAGCAAGGCGGACGCTCAGCATCCATTTGGTCCTGGTCCAGTAAAAGCCTTGGAGAAATTCCTTGAAATCGCAGACCGTGATGGCTACCCAACTAAGAATGTTGATAACTACGCAGGGCATTTCGAGTTTGGTCAGGGAGAAGAAGTTCTCGGAATCTTTGCCCACATGGACGTAGTGCCTGCTGGTAGCGGTTGGGACACAGATCCTTACACACCAACTATCAAAAATGGTCGCCTTTATGCGCGTGGTGCTTCTGATGACAAGGGACCTACAACAGCTTGTTACTATGGCTTGAAAATCATCAAAGAATTGGGCCTTCCAACTTCTAAGAAAGTCCGCTTCATCGTGGGAACTGATGAAGAATCAGGCTGGGCAGACATGGACTACTACTTCGAGCACGTAGGACTTGCAAAACCAGACTTCGGTTTCTCTCCAGATGCTGAATTCCCTATCATCAACGGTGAAAAAGGAAATATCACTGAATATCTTCACTTTGCAGGTGAAAATGCAGGTGCTGCCCGTCTTCATAGCTTTACAGGTGGTTTGCGTGAAAACATGGTACCTGAATCAGCAACAGCAGTTGTTTCAGGTGACTTGGATGACTTGCAAGCTAAACTAGATGCCTTTGTTGCAGAACACAAGCTCAGAGGAGAAATTCAAGAAGAAGCTGGTCAACACAAGGTGACGATCATTGGTAAATCAGCCCACGGTGCTATGCCTGCTTCAGGTGTCAATGGTGCGACTTACCTAGCCCTCTTCCTCAGCCAGTTCGACTTTGCTGGACCAGCAAAAGACTACCTTGATATTGCTGGTAAAATTCTTTTGAACGACCATGAGGGTGAAAACCTTAAGATTGCCCATGTGGATGAAAAGATGGGTGCCCTTTCTATGAATGCGGGCGTCTTCCGTTTTGATGAAACAAGCGCTGATAATACCATTGCCCTTAATATCCGCTATCCAAAAGGAACAAGTCCAGAGCAAATCAAGTCAATACTTGAAAACTTGCCAGTTGCTTCTGTTAGCCTTTCTGAACATGGTCACACGCCTCACTATGTGCCAATGGAAGATCCACTTGTGCAAACCTTGTTGAATGTTTATGAAAAACAAACTGGACTTAAAGGTCATGAGCAAGTTATCGGTGGTGGTACTTTTGGTCGCTTGCTTGAACGTGGGGTTGCCTACGGAGCCATGTTCCCAGACTCAATTGACACCATGCACCAAGCCAATGAATTTATCGCCTTGGACGATCTCTTCCGAGCAGCAGCAATCTATGCCGAAGCTATTTACGAATTGATCAAATAAAACGATAGAAGTCTGAGATCTTATGCTTAGACTTCTTTTTGGAGGTAAAGTAGATGTCTCAAATTGAAAGAATCAAGCAGGCTATTATGGCAGATCCGCAGAATGCTACCTATACAAAGCGTGGCATCGAGCCTCTCTTTGCAGCGCCAAAGACTGCTCGCATCAATATCATCGGTCAAGCGCCTGGTCTTAAAACCCAAGAAGCAGGTCTTTACTGGAAGGATAAAAGTGGTGATCGTTTGCGAGATTGGCTTGGTGTTGACGAAGACACTTTTTACAATTCAGGATATTTTGCTGTTTTGCCTATGGATTTTTACTTTCCAGGACATGGCAAGTCAGGTGACCTGCCACCGAGAACTGGCTTTGCTGAAAAATGGCATCCGCAGCTCTTGCAAGAATTACCCGATATTCAATTGACCCTCTTGATTGGGCAATATGCCCAGGCCTACTATTTGCAGGAGAAAATCAGTGGCAAGGTAACAGATCGGGTAAAACATTACCAGAACTACTTGCCAACCTATTTTCCACTAGTTCACCCCTCGCCGCGAAATCAAATCTGGATGGCCAAAAATCCTTGGTTTGAGTCAGAAGTGGTGCCAGATTTGAAAAAAAGAATTAAAACTATTTTAGGAGAAAAAGAATGAAAGAAATAACCTTTGACGCATTTTACCAGCTTTACCAAAATGACCAACTTTCTTTAGTGGACGTGAGAGAAGTGGATGAGTTTGATGCTCTTCATCTAGAAGGTGCTCGTAATCTACCGCTGAGTCGATTGCCTGATATCTATGATCAGTTGGACAAGGACCAGTCGCATTATGTCATTTGTAAATCTGGGATGAGATCGGCGCGTGCTTGCCAATTTCTAGCTGAACAAGGTTATGAGGTTATCAATGTCCAAGGTGGCATGATGGCCTTTGAAGAACTTTAAAAATTTGTATTTCTCCTACTTGGTGTGAACTAGGTAGGAGAATCTTATTTTTAGATAATTCTCATTTTTAAGAATCTTGAAAACATTCAATATTTACTTCGTGAAGCTTTTTTCATACTCCTATTCATGATATACTAGGTCAGTATTTTATAAATATGAAGGAGATTTACATGGCTAAAAAAGGTGCCCTAACAGGTTTGCTCCTGTTTGGAATATTTTTTGGTGCGGGAAATTTGATTTTTCCGCCTTCTCTAGGTGCTCTATCTGGAGAACATTTTCTTCCTGCCATCGCAGGTTTTGTCTTTTCAGGCGTCGGTATCGCCGTCTTGACCCTTATTATTGGAACGCTAAATCCTAAAGGATATATTTACGAGATTTCAACAAAGATAGCGCCTTGGTTTGCGACTCTATACCTCTCAGTTCTTTACTTGTCAATCGGTCCATTCTTTGCTATCCCACGTACTGCTACAACAGCTTACGAAGTAGGGATTAGCCCTCTTTTGTCGGATGCAAATAAAGGTCTTGGTTTGATTATCTTTACGGTTCTGTATTTTGCGGCAGCCTATTTGATTTCGCTTAATCCATCAAAAATCTTGGACCGCATTGGACGTATTTTAACGCCAGTCTTTGCGATTTTGATTGTTATCTTGGTTGTTCTGGGAGCTTTCAAATACGGTGGAACAAGTCCTCAAGCTGCTTCAGCTGCTTATCAAGCTTCTGCTTTTGGTACAGGTTTCCTAGAAGGTTACAACACCTTGGACGCCCTTGCTTCAGTTGCCTTTAGTGTAATCGCAGTTCAAACCTTGAAACAACTTGGCTTCTCAAGTAAGAAAGAATACATTTCAACTATTTGGGTTGTTGGTATCGTTGTTGCCCTTGCCTTCAGCGCTCTTTACATCGGGTTAGGGTTCCTTGGAAATCATTTCCCGGTACCAGCTGAAGCGATGAAGGGTGGAACACCAGGTGTTTACATCTTGTCACAAGCCACTCAAGAAATCTTTGGCTCAACAGCCCAACTCTTCCTTGCAGCTATGGTTACCGTAACCTGCTTCACAACAACAGTTGGTTTGATTGTGTCAACAGCTGAGTTCTTTAATGAACGCTTCCCACAAATCAGCTACAAGGTTTATGCGACAACCTTTACCTTGATTGGATTTGCCATTGCCAATTTGGGTCTTGATGCGATTATCAAGTACTCAATTCCAGTACTGGTTATCTTGTACCCAATCACCATTGCCATCGTTATGATTGTCATTGTCAACAAATTTGTGGCTCTTTCAAAACCAGGTATGCAGTTGACAATTGCTGTTGTTACAGCCATTGCCATTGCAAGCGTACTAGGAAGCTCGTTTAAGGTTGAGTTTCTTGCAAACCTTGTCAACGCTCTTCCTTTTGCCAAGGCATCTCTCCCATGGTTAGTACCAGCTGTTGTCGGAATCTTGCTCTCATTGGTTCTACCAAACAAGCAAGAAAGCGATGTTTTTGAAATGGAATAATCACTGAAATCACTTTTGTAGCCAAGTCTACAGGAGTGATTTTCTTTTTTTATCCGATGATAAATGTGTTATAATAGGTAGCAAAAGAGGTGAAGAAATGAATCAAACAGTAGAATATATCAAAGAACTGACAGCCATTGCGTCTCCAACGGGTTTCACTCGTGAGGTTTCGGACTATTTAGTCAAGACTCTAGAAGGTTTTGGTTATCAGCCAGTTCGCACAGCCAAGGGCGGTGTCAATGTAACTATTAAAGGTCAAAATGACGAGCAACATCGCTATGTGACTGCCCATGTAGATACGCTTGGTGCTATTGTCCGTGCTGTCAAACCAGACGGCCGTCTCAAATTGGACCGTATCGGTGGTTTTCCTTGGAATATGATTGAAGGAGAAAACTGTACCGTTCACGTAGCTAGTACAGATCAAAAGGTATCAGGAACTATTCTCATCCACCAGACTTCTTGCCATGTCTACAAGGATGCAGGAACTGCAGAACGCACGCAGGACAATATGGAAGTGCGTTTGGACGCAAAAGTAACCAATGAAAAAGAAACTCGAGCCTTGGGGATTGAGGTCGGTGATTTTATCAGCTTTGACCCACGAACTATCGTGACAGAGACAGGATTTATCAAGTCTCGTCATTTGGACGATAAGGTCAGTGCAGCAATTTTGCTTAACCTGCTTCGTATTTATAAGGAAGAGAAGATTGAATTACCAGTAACAACTCATTTTGCTTTTTCAGTCTTTGAAGAAGTGGGACACGGTGCAAACTCTAGCATTCCTGCTCAAGTAGTTGAATATCTGGCTGTGGACATGGGAGCCATGGGCGATGACCAGCAGACAGACGAATATACAGTGTCTATCTGTGTCAAGGATGCTTCTGGACCTTATCACTATGACTTCCGTCAACATTTGGTTGCTTTAGCGAAAGAGCAAGATATTCCATTTAAGCTGGACATCTATCCATTTTATGGTTCGGATGCTTCGGCAGCTATGTCTGCAGGGGCAGAAGTCAAACACGCCCTTCTTGGTGCGGGTATCGAGTCTAGTCATTCTTATGAGCGTACCCATATTGACTCAGTTGTCGCAACAGAGCGTATGGTTGATGCCTATCTTAAGAGTGCATTGGTAGACTAATATGTGCCTTATTTGCCAGAGAATTGAGCTCATCAAGGCTGGGGAAAATCCCTATTTTGTCAAAGAGTTGGAAACAGGCTATCTTGTGGTTGGAGACCACCAGTATTTTGCAGGCTATAGTCTCTTTCTAGCCAAGGAACACGTCACCGAATTGCACCATTTGAAAAAGGAGACAAGACTCCGTTTTCTAGAAGAAATGAGTTTAGTCCAAGAGGCAGTTGCCAAGGCCTTTGCTGCTGAGAAAATGAATATCGAACTGCTAGGAAACAGATGCCCATCTCCATTGGCATCTGTTTCCTAGACGAAGAGGTGATATGAATGGTTATGGTCTCAATGGACGTGGTCCAGTATGGTGGGTTCCCTTTGAAGAAATGACAGCAGAAATCTGCCAAGCAAAACCTGATGAGATTAAAAGATTAGTCGAATGTTTATCATCAGAAGTAGATAAACTATTAGAAATAAAGGAGTAAAGATGAAAAAAAGATACCTTGTCTTGTCAGCCTTGCTAGCCTTGAGTCTAGCAGCTTGTTCACAAGAAAAAACAAAAAATGAAGATGGCGCAACTAAGACAGAACAAACAGCCAAAGCTGATGGAGCAGTCGGCAGTAAATCTCAGGGAGCTGCCCAGAAAAAAGCAGAAGTGGTTAACAAAGGAGACTACTACAGCATCCAAGGGAAATACGATGAAATCATTGTAGCCAATAAACACTATCCATTGTCTAAAGACTATAATCCAGGGGAAAATCCAACAGCCAAGGCAGAGTTGATCAAACTCATCAAAGCGATGCAAGAGGCAGGTTTCCCCATTAGCGACCATTACAGTGGCTTTAGAAGTTATGAAACTCAGACCAAGCTCTATCAAGATTATGTCAATCAAGATGGGAAAGAAGCTGCCGACCGTTATTCTGCCCGTCCTGGCTATAGCGAGCACCAGACAGGCTTGGCTTTTGATGTGATTGGGACAAATGGTGATTTGGTGACAGAAGAAAAAGCGGCCCAATGGCTCTTGGACCATGCGGCTGATTATGGTTTTGTTGTTCGCTATCTCAAAGGCAAGGAAAAGGAAACAGGCTATATGGCTGAAGAATGGCACCTTCGTTATGTCGGAAAAGAAGCAAAAGAAATAGCTGAAAGTGGTCTCAGTTTGGAAGAGTATTACGGCTTTGAAGGCGGAGATTACGTCGATTAAAAAATAAACTTTTCTCTTGCAATTCTAGATAAATAGTGTATAATAGATGGGTATGTGAAAAGCATACTTGTGGGAGGTAAAAATCTTTAATTACCGCCAAAACCACAAAGGAGGATTTAAAAATGGCTAAAAAAGTCGAAAAACTTGTAAAATTGCAAATCCCTGCTGGTAAAGCTACACCAGCTCCACCGGTTGGACCTGCTCTTGGTCAAGCTGGTATCAACATCATGGGATTCACAAAAGAGTTCAACGCTCGTACAGCTGACCAAGCTGGTATGATTATTCCAGTTGTTATCTCAGTTTACGAAGATAAATCATTTACTTTCATCACTAAAACACCACCAGCTGCTGTTCTTTTGAAAAAAGCTGCAGGTGTTGAAAAGGGATCAGGTACGCCTAACAAAACTAAAGTTGCTACAGTTACTCGTGCACAAGTACAAGAAATTGCAGAAACTAAGATGCCAGATTTGAACGCAGCAAACGTAGAGTCTGCAATGCGTATGATCGAAGGTACTGCTCGTTCTATGGGATTCACTGTTGTTGACTAATCAATAACACCCCCAATATAACCCGCAAGACTTCATCATTTCGAGGAGTGACGTGGGAGATGAAAATCGATTGAACCACTTACAAGGAGAATAGAAAATGGCTAAAAAAAGCAAACAACTTCGTGCTGCTCTTGAGAAAATCGACAGCACAAAAGCATACAGCGTAGAAGAAGCTGTAGCACTTGCAAAAGAAACTAACTTTGCAAAATTTGACGCAACTGTAGAAGTTGCTTACAACTTGAACATCGACGTTAAAAAAGCTGACCAACAAATCCGTGGAGCAATGGTATTGCCAAACGGTACTGGTAAAACTTCACGCGTTCTTGTTTTCGCACGTGGTGCAAAAGCTGAAGAAGCAAAAGCTGCTGGTGCAGACTTTGTTGGTGAAGATGACCTTGTTGCTAAAATCAACGACGGTTGGTTGGACTTCGACGTAGTTATCGCTACACCCGACATGATGGCTCTTGTTGGACGTCTTGGACGTGTCCTTGGACCACGTAACTTGATGCCAAACCCTAAAACTGGTACTGTAACAATGGATGTTGCAAAAGCAGTTGAAGAGTCTAAAGGTGGTAAAATCACTTACCGTGCTGACCGTGCAGGTAACGTTCAAGCAATCATCGGTAAAGTATCATTTGAAGCTGAAAAATTGGTTGAAAACTTCAAAGCTTTCAACGAAACAATTCAAAAAGCAAAACCAGCTACAGCTAAAGGAACTTACGTAACAAACTTGACTATCACAACTACTCAAGGTGTTGGTATCAAAGTTGACGTAAACTCACTTTAATCAGTAGTTTATACAGAGAGAACGAGTACGAAAGTGCTCGTTTTTTTGGCGTACGACGGGCATGTCGTACATCTGAGGTGTAAGTCCTCGGTAGGCACCTGCTACCGGTGAACCCAATAGCGATTCCCAAGCCTGACTATCGTGAGGTAGCGGATTAAAACGGTCTGGGGATAGACCGTTTTAAGTCTGACGTTGGAAATTAGAACCGTCAGAGGAAGGGATAGCGAAATCGTGGCTCTACGAACAGGAAGGTGGAGGTTCGTATAATGGATGAAGATGAGAGCAATTCCAAAGTACAAAAATAGTCGTAACCTGAATGTGTAAATGATGGGAGGAATTGAATTCGAACTAGAGAGGTAATAATAAATTTATGCTATAGTCATGGTGGTTTGTATGCGTTTGATTATAGTTCATCAAATAATAGATTAGAATTGTTAGATAATATCATTTTATGCTATAATGAAGAAAAAATAGAGGTGTTCAAATGTCAGAAGCAGGTCATAAGTTTTTAGCAAAACTGGGGAAAAAACGCTTACGTCCAGGTGGAAAACGTGCTACAGATTGGTTAATTGCGGAAGGAGGATTTTCAAAAGAAAAGAGAATACTAGAAGTTGCGTGTAATAGGGGAACTACAGCAATTGAGTTGGCACAGCGTTTTGGTTGTAAGATAACTGCTGTTGATATGGATGCTCAAGCTTTAGAAGTGGCTAAAAAATCTGCTGAAACGGCAGGTGTTGCTCATTTAATCAGTTTTGAAAGAGCTAATGCAATGAAACTTCCTTATGAAGATGCTAGTTTTGATATTGTTATAAATGAAGCTATGCTGACTATGCAAGCCGATCAAGCTAAGAAAAAATGTGTAATGGAATATCTAAGGGTTTTAAAACCTGAGGGTCTTCTCTTGACACATGATGTGCTTCTTAAGGAAGCTAAAGAGTCTGTCAGACAGGAACTGTCACAAGTAATTCATGTAAATGTGGGTCCTTTAACTCAAGATGGTTGGGAAGAGGTGATGATAGAATCAGGTTATTGTGATGTGAAAGTATTGACTGGTGAAATGACATTAATGAAATTATCGGGTATGATTTATGACGAAGGTTGGCTAGGAACCTTGAAAATTTGTGTAAATGCTTGTAAAAAGGAGAATAGAAAGCAGTTTTTAACTATGTATAAAATGTTTGATAAGAATAAACAGAACTTGGGCTTTATTGCTATGGCTAGTCATAAATCGTCAAATCGTTAGATAATCATTGAAGTTAACTTTTCCTTTTTTCTTTCTTAAAAAATATGCTATAATAGAGAGTAAAAAACTTTGAAAGAAAGAAAAAGATGAATTTAAAAGATTATATTGCAACAATTGAAAATTATCCAAAGGAAGGAATTACCTTCCGTGATATTAGTCCTTTGATGGCTGATGGGAATGCTTATAGCTATGCTGTTCGTGAAATTGTTCAGTATGCCACTGACAAGAAAATAGACATGATTGTAGGACCTGAGGCTCGTGGTTTTATCGTGGGCTGTCCAGTTGCCTTTGAGTTGGGAATTGGTTTTGCACCTGTTCGTAAGCCAGGTAAATTGCCACGTGAAGTCATTTCTGCTGACTATGAAAAAGAGTACGGTGTTGATACTCTGACTATGCACGCGGATGCCATCAAGCCTGGTCAACGTGTTCTTATCGTAGATGACCTCTTGGCAACAGGTGGAACTGTTAAAGCAACCATCGAAATGATTGAAAAACTTGGTGGTGTTGTAGCAGGTTGTGCCTTCCTTGTTGAATTGGATGAATTGAACGGTCGTGAAAAAATCGGTGACTACGATTACAAAGTTCTTATGCATTATTAATGAAAAACAGTCCCTAGGGCTGTTTTCTCTACATTAGGATATAAAAATAGACTATAGCTAGTTAGAGAAAAACTATAATTGAAAACTATATCTTCTTGCAGTATAATAAAAGGACTAAGTGTTTGAGATTTAGTTTCATACTCAATGAAAATCAAAGAGCAAACTAGGAAACTAGCCGCAGGTTGCTCAAAACACTGTTTTGAGGTTGTAGATGGAACTGACGTAGTTAGTATCCTACACATACGGCAAGGCAACGTTGACGCGGTTCGAAGAGATTTTCGAAGAGTTTCAAACATATGCAATGATTCCTGAAAGAGTACAGTTAGGAGAGGGTTATGCCGATTCGAATTGATAAAAAACTACCAGCTGTTGAGATTTTACGGACAGAGAATATCTTTGTCATGGATGATCAACGTGCGGCCCACCAAGATATCCGTCCCTTGAAGATTTTAATTTTAAATCTCATGCCACAGAAAATGGTCACAGAAACCCAGTTGTTACGTCATTTGGCCAATACACCCCTGCAACTGGATATTGATTTTCTCTATATGGAGAGCCATCGTTCCAAGACAACTCGTTCAGAACATATGGAGACTTTTTATAAAACCTTTCCTGAAGTCAAGGATGAGTATTTTGATGGGATGATTATCACGGGTGCTCCAGTTGAGCATTTACCATTTGAGGAAGTAGACTATTGGGAGGAATTCAGTCAGGTAATCGAGTGGTCCAAGACCCATGTCTATTCAACCCTTCATATCTGTTGGGGTGCTCAGGCTGGTCTTTATTTGCGCTATGGAGTGGAAAAATACCAGATGGACAGTAAGTTATCGGGTATCTATCCTCAGGATACTTTAAAAGAAGGGCACCTTCTCTTTAGAGGCTTTGACGATAGCTACGTTTCCCCTCATTCACGGCACACGGAGATTTCTAAGGAAGAGATCCTAAACAAAACCAATCTCGAAATTTTATCAGAAGGACCTCAGGTTGGGGTTTCGATTTTGGCCAGTCGTGATTTACGTGAAATTTATAGCTTTGGGCATTTGGAATATGACCGTGATACCTTGGCAAAAGAGTATTTTAGGGATCGTGATGCAGGTTTAGATCCTCATGTTCCAGAAAATTACTTTAAGGATGATGATGTCAATCAGGTACCTTGTCTTTGTTGGGCTTCATCAGCAGCCCTCTTTTTCAGTAACTGGGTAAACTATGCGGTCTATCAGGAGACGCCTTTTGACTGGAGAAAGATAGAAGATGATGCATCTGCATATGGGTATTTATAAGAGGAATTATGACATATTTAGACGCTTTTAAATCAGGGAACTTGGTTTTACCGAGTGCCCTGCTCTTGCATTTTAAGGAACTCTTTCCTTCTAGCGACGATTTTCTGGTCTGGCAATTTTTCTATTTGCAAAATACGACTGGCTTAGAAGAAATGTCGCCAAGCCAGATTGCTGAAAGGATTGGCAAGGAAATTTCGAATGTCAACCAGTCCATTTCCAATCTGACGGAAAGTGGACTGCTTCAGTATCGAACGATCGAATTAAATGGCGAAATTGAATTGCTTTTTGATGCTAGTTTGGCTTTGGAACGTTTGGATGACTTGCTTGGAGTCGCTCATTCGAGTTCAGATCAGTTGACACCTCAAAACCAGCTCAAGGATTTGGTGGAAACCTTCCAGCAGGAGTTGGGGCGCTTGTTGACACCTTTTGAGATTGAGGATTTGACTAAGACACTAAAGGAAGATAGGATCAGTGCTGACTTGATTAAGGAGGCTCTTCGTGAAGCTGTTTTGAATGGAAAAGCAAACTGGAAGTACATTCAGGCGATTTTGAGAAATTGGCGCCATGAAGGAATCAATAGTGTGGCTCAAATCGAGGCTAAGAGGGCAGAAAGAGAAGCCAGCAATCCTCAGTTGACACAGGTATCTGCAGATTTTAGAAATGCTATGGATCTTTGGAAGGATTAATCCATGCAAGCAGGCTTGAAATCCGAGTAAGATTTGCAAGCTGTGTTTAATTGTGATAAAATAAATAGAAAATAAATTGAAAAAAGAGGTATGTGAAATGTCACGTAAACCATTTATCGCTGGTAACTGGAAAATGAACAAAAATCCAGAAGAAGCTAAAGCATTCGTTGAAGCAGTTGCATCAAAACTTCCTTCATCAGATCTTGTTGAAGCAGGTATCGCAGCTCCAGCTCTTGATTTGACAACTGTTCTTGCTGCTGCAAAAGGTTCAAACCTTAAAGTTGCTGCTCAAAACTGCTACTTTGAAAATGCAGGTGCCTTCACTGGTGAAACTAGCCCACAAGTTTTGAAAGAAATCGGTACTGACTACGTTGTTATCGGCCACTCAGAACGCCGTGACTACTTCCATGAAACTGACGAAGATATCAACAAAAAAGCAAAAGCAATCTTTGCAAATGGTATGCTTCCAATCATCTGTTGTGGTGAGTCACTTGAAACTTACGAAGCTGGTAAAGCTGCTGAATTCGTAGGTGCTCAAGTATCTGCTGCATTGGCTGGATTGACTGCAGAACAAGTTGCTGCATCAGTTATCGCTTATGAGCCAATCTGGGCTATCGGTACTGGTAAATCAGCTTCACAAGACGATGCACAAAAAATGTGTAAAGTTGTTCGTGACGTTGTAGCTGCTGACTTTGGTCAAGAAGTTGCAGACAAAGTTCGTGTTCAATACGGTGGTTCTGTTAAACCTGAAAACGTTGCTTCATACATGGCTTGTCCAGACGTTGACGGTGCCCTTGTAGGTGGTGCGTCACTTGAAGCAGAAAGCTTCTTGGCTTTGCTTGACTTTGTAAAATAATCAGTAGCAAAAGCTAGGTGGAACAGCATTGAGATGTCTGTTCCATTTTTTATAGGAGAGGAAAGATTGAAAACAAAGATTGGAAAAATTGGATTAGCAAGTATCTGCTTACTAGGATTTGCAACTAGCCATGTCGTTGCAAATGAAACTGAGGTAGCAAAAACTTCGCAGGATGCAAGGACAGTTTCAAGTAGTTCAGAGCAAAATCAGTCTTCTAATAAAACTCAAACGAGCGCAGGAGTAAAGACCAATGCTTCTGCCCACTGGGAGGGGGATTATTATGTAAAGGCTGATGGTTCCAAAGCAAAGAGTGAGTGGATTTTTGATAACTACTATAAGGCTTGGTTTTATATTAAGTCAGACGGTCGTTATGCTCAAAATGAGTGGCAGGGCAATTACTACCTAAAATCAGGTGGTTATATGGCTAAGAATGAATGGGTTTATGATAACGCCTATAAGAATTGGTTTTACCTGAAGTCTGATGGTTCTTATGCTAACCAGGAATGGCATTCTGTTGGAGGTAAATGGTACTATTTTAAAAAATGGGGCTATTTAGCTAAAAGTCAATGGCAGGGAAGTTATTTCCTAAATGGTCAAGGTGCCATGATGCAAAATGAATGGCTTTATGATCCAGCCTATTCATCTTACTTCTATCTCAAGTCTGATGGTTCTTATGCAAATCAAGAGTGGCAAAAGGTAGACGGCAAGTGGTACTATTTCAAGAAGTGGGGTTACATGGCCAAAGATGAGTGGCAGGGTAACTACTATTTGACAGGAAGTGGTGCTATGGCTACTGGTGAATTAGTCATGGATGATGCTCGCTATATTTTTTCTGACTCAGGTGAGTTAAAAGAAAAGAAAGACTTGAATGTTGGCTGGGTTCACCGAAATGGCAGACGTTATTTCTTTAACCATCGTGAAGAACAAGTTGGGACTGATCAAGTTAAAAAGGTCATCGATGTCAGTGAACACAATGGTCGTATCAGTGACTGGAAAAAGGTCATTGATGATAATGGCGTTGATGGAGTCATTGTTCGTTTGGGCTATAGTGGAACTGAGGACAAGGAATTGGCTCATAATATTAAGGAGTTAAACCGTCTTGGAATTCCTTACGGTGTTTATCTCTATACTTATGCTGAAAATGAGACCGATGCTGAGAATGATGCTAATCAGACCATTGAACTCTTGAAAAAATACAAGATGAACTTGTCTTACCCTATCTACTACGATGTTGAGAACTGGGAATATGGCAATAAGACCAAGAGAGCTCCAAGTGATACTGGAACCTGGGTCAAGATTATCAACAAGTATATGGCAACAATGAAACAGGCTGGTTATCAAAATGTGAAAGTTTATAGCTACCGTCAACTTTTACAAACTCGTTTGAATCATCCTGATATTTTGCAACATGTCAATTGGGTTGCTGCTTATACTGATGCGCTTGATTGGACAAATCCTCATTATTCAGGTGAAAAAGGATGGCAATATACCTCATCTGAATACTTAAAAGGAATTCGTGGTCGTGTAGACGTCAGCGTTTGGTATTAAGATATAAGTTCGAGAAAGGAGTGTGCAAGAAATTTGCATCCTCTTTTTCTTTACTTTACTGAAGCAAAGGGATATGAAATTTAATCAAAAAGTCTCTAAATAATTCTTAAATTATCAGTCTATTGCAACTTTTCTCATGTGAGTCATTTGGCTTGCTATTGGTTTTCCTTAGTAGTATACTAAGATAGTAATCAGTAAGAAGTGGTTACAAATAATAATGAATGAGGTAAAATAAAATGGTAGAATTGAAAAAAGAAGCAGTAAAAGACGTAACATCATTGACAAAAGCAGCGCCAGTAGCATTGGCAAAAACGAAGGAAGTGTTGAACCAAGCTGTTGCTGATTTGTACGTAGCACACGTTGCTTTGCACCAAGTACACTGGTATATGCGTGGTCGTGGTTTCCTTGTATGGCATCCAAAAATGGATGAGTACATGGAAGCTCTTGATGGTCAATTGGATGAAATCAGCGAACGTTTGATTACACTTGGTGGTAGCCCATTCTCTACTTTGACAGAATTCCTTCAAAACAGTGAAATCGAAGAAGAAGCTGGTGAATACCGTAATGTTGAAGAAAGCTTGGAACGTGTTCTTGCTATCTACCGTTACTTGTCAGAACTTTTCCAAAAAGGTTTGGATGTCACTGATGAAGAAGGTGACGATGTGACAAACGGTATCTTCTCAGACGCTAAAACTGAAACTGATAAAACAATCTGGATGCTTGCCGCAGAGCTTGGACAAGCACCTGGTTTGTAAGAAATAGAATAATCATATAAAAATCTGTAGGATTCCTCTTACGGATTTTTTCTATTCTGTAAGCTATTCCAAACCAGTCTTTTTTTGAGTTTTTTGATAAAATAGTACTATCAGTGAAAAGGATGGAAGCATGACTAAGAAAATCGTAGCTATTTGGGCCCAGGATGAAGAGGGTGTGATTGGTAAGGACAATCGCCTGCCTTGGCATTTGCCAGCAGAACTGCAACACTTCAAAGAAACAACTCTGAATCATGCTATCTTGATGGGGCGTGTGACCTTTGATGGAATGGGGCGTCGCTTGCTTCCCAAACGGGAGACCTTGATTTTGACTCGTAACCCAGAAGAAAAGATAGACGGGGTTGCTACTTTTTATGATGTTCAGTCTGTCTTGGACTGGTATCAGGCTCAAGATAAGAATCTTTATATTTTAGGTGGAAAGCAAATTTTTCAAGCTTTTGAACCCTACCTTGACGAAGTGATTGTGACTCACATTCATGCTCGGGTGGAAGGAGATACCTATTTCCCTGAAGAATTTGGCTTGTCTCTTTTTGAGACAGTTTCAAGCAAATTCTATAGCAAAGATGAGAAAAATCCTTATGATTTTACCATCCAATACCGCAAGAGAAAGGAAGTCTAATGGAACGTAGTATATTTGGTTTTTTCACAGCCATGCTGTGTTTGGTCTGCTTGCTTGCAGGGGCACAGGCTTTTCGTAAAAAGCGCTATGGACTTTCTGTCCTGCTCTGGTTAAATGCATTTACCAATTTGGTCAATAGTATCCATGCTTTTTACATGACCTTATTTTAGATAGAATGACAGTATAGAATAGAACGGAAGGAAATCATGCCTACAACTAGGAATAATGATATGATGGTTTATTGCTCATTTTGTGGCAAAAGCCAAGAAGAAGTACAAAAAATAATCGCTGGGAACAACGCCTTTATCTGTAATGAATGTGTGGAGTTGGCTCAGGAAATCATTCGAGAGGAGTTGGCGGAAGAAGTCTTGGCAGACTTGTCTGAAGTTCCAAAACCAATCGAACTCCTCCATATCTTGAACCACTATGTAATCGGTCAAGATCGTGCAAAACGTGCTTTAGCAGTAGCAGTATACAACCACTACAAACGCATCAATTTCCACGATACGCGTGAAGAGTCAGAAGATGTGGATTTGCAGAAGTCAAACATCTTGATGATTGGCCCAACTGGTTCAGGGAAAACTTTCCTTGCTCAGACCTTGGCTAAGAGCTTGAATGTACCTTTTGCGATCGCAGATGCGACAGCTCTTACTGAGGCTGGTTATGTTGGTGAGGACGTGGAAAATATCCTCCTCAAACTCCTGCAGGCTGCTGACTTTAATATTGAACGTGCAGAGCGTGGGATTATCTATGTGGATGAAATTGACAAGATTGCCAAGAAGAGTGAGAATGTATCGATCACACGTGATGTTTCTGGTGAAGGGGTGCAACAAGCCCTCCTCAAGATTATCGAGGGAACCGTTGCTAGCGTGCCGCCTCAAGGTGGACGCAAGCATCCACAACAAGAGATGATTCAAGTGGATACTAAAAATATCCTCTTCATCGTGGGTGGTGCCTTTGATGGCATTGAAGAAATCGTCAAACAACGTCTTGGTGAAAAAGTCATCGGATTTGGTCAAAACAATAAAGCGATTGATGAAAATAGCTCTTACATGCAAGAAATCATCGCAGAAGATATTCAAAAATTTGGTATTATCCCTGAGTTGATTGGACGTTTGCCTGTCTTTGCTGCTCTTGAACAATTGACAGTAGATGATTTGGTGCGTATTTTGAAAGAGCCAAGAAATGCCTTGGTCAAACAATACCAAACCTTGTTATCTTATGATGATGTCGAGTTGGAATTTGACGACGAAGCCCTTCAAGAGATTGCAAATAAGGCCATCGAACGCAAAACTGGTGCGCGTGGTCTTCGCTCCATTATCGAAGAAACCATGCTAGATGTCATGTTTGAAGTACCGAGTCAGGAAAATGTGAAATTGGTCCGCATCACAAAAGAAGCTGTCGATGGAACGGATAAACCAATCCTAGAAACAGCCTAGAGGTGACTATGGAAATCAATACACACAATGCTGAAATCTTGCTCAGTGCGGCTAACAAGTCCCACTATCCGCAGGATGAACTGCCAGAGATCGCTCTTGCAGGGCGTTCAAATGTTGGTAAATCCAGCTTTATCAATACCATGCTGAACCGTAAGAATCTGGCTCGTACGTCAGGGAAACCTGGTAAAACCCAGCTCCTGAACTTCTTTAACATTGACGACAAGATGCGCTTTGTGGATGTGCCTGGTTATGGCTATGCCCGCGTTTCCAAAAAGGAACGTGAAAAGTGGGGGCGCATGATTGAGGAGTACCTAACGACTCGGGAAAATCTCCGTGCAGTAGTCAGTTTAGTTGACCTCCGTCATGATCCGTCAGCAGATGATGTGCAGATGTACGAATTTCTCAAGTATTATGAGATTCCGGTCATCATTGTGGCGACCAAGGCGGACAAGATTCCTCGTGGTAAATGGAACAAGCACGAATCAGCAATCAAAAAGAAATTAAACTTTGACCCAAGTGACGACTTTATCCTCTTTTCATCTGTCAGTAAGGCAGGGATGGATGAGGCTTGGGATGCAATCTTAGAAAAATTGTGAGGAAAAGAAAATGGCAAAAACAATACATACAGACAAAGCTCCAAAGGCTATCGGACCATATGTTCAAGGAAAAATCGTTGGCAACCTTTTGTTTGCTAGTGGGCAAGTTCCTCTCTCTCCTGAAACTGGGGAAATCGTTGGAGAAACGATTCAAGAACAGACAGAACAAGTCTTAAAAAACATCGGTGCTATTTTGGCAGAAGCAGGAACAGACTTTGACCATGTTGTCAAAACAACTTGCTTCTTGAGTGATATGAACGACTTTGTTCCTTTTAATGAGGTTTACCAAACGGCCTTTAAAGAGGAATTTCCAGCTCGTTCAGCTGTGGAGGTAGCTCGTCTTCCTCGTGATGTAAAAGTCGAAATCGAAGTCATCGCAGAGATTGGATAAGCTAGTTGAAGTTTGGTGTTGCCAAACTTCTTTTGATATAAGGAGAGATAGATGACAAAGAAACAACTTCACTTAGTGATTGTGACAGGGATGAGTGGTGCAGGGAAAACCGTGGCCATTCAGTCCTTCGAGGATCTAGGTTATTTTACTATTGATAATATGCCGCCAGCCCTCTTGCCTAAGTTTTTGCAGTTGGTGGAAACAAAGGAAGACGACCATAAGTTGGCCTTGGTAGTGGATATGCGTAGCCGTTCTTTCTTTTCAGAGATTCAAGCTGTTTTGGATGAGTTGGAAAACAAGGAAGAATTGGATTTCAAAATCCTCTTTTTGGATGCCGCCGATAAGGAATTGGTCGCGCGTTACAAGGAAACCAGACGGAGTCACCCATTAGCAGCAGATGGACGGATTTTGGATGGAATCAAGCTGGAGCGTGAACTCTTAGCACCTTTGAAAAATATGAGTCAAAATGTGGTGGATACAACTGAACTCACTCCTCGTGAGCTGCGTAAAACCATTGCAGAGCAGTTTTCAGACCAAGAACAAGCCCAGTCTTTCCGTATCGAGGTCATGTCTTTTGGCTTTAAATATGGAATTCCAATTGATGCGGACTTGGTCTTTGATGTTCGATTCTTGCCAAATCCCTACTACCTACCAGAACTGCGTAATCAAACGGGTGTGGATGAACCTGTTTATGATTATGTCATGAACCATCCTGAGTCAGAAGACTTTTATCAACATTTGTTGGCCTTGATTGAGCCGATTTTGCCAAGTTACCAAAAGGAAGGTAAGTCCGTTTTGACCATTGCCATGGGTTGTACGGGTGGACAACACCGTAGTGTGGCTTTTGCTAAACGCTTGGCGCAGGACTTATCCAAGAATTGGCCTGTTAATGAAGGGCATCGCGACAAAGACCGAAGAAAGGAAACGGTAAACCGTTCATGAGAAAACCAAAGATAACGGTGATTGGTGGAGGTACTGGGATCCCTGTCATTCTTAAGAGTCTGCGGGAAAAAGATGTGGAAATCGCAGCTATCGTAACGGTGGCAGATGATGGTGGTTCATCAGGTGAACTCCGAAAAAATATGCAACAATTGACACCGCCAGGTGATCTTCGTAATGTCCTTGTGGCCATGTCGGATATGCCTAAGTTTTATGAGAAGGTCTTTCAGTATCGCTTTTCTGAGGATGCTGGAGCCTTTGCTGGCCATCCATTGGGAAATCTCATCATTGCTGGCCTGTCAGAAATGCAGGGCTCGACCTATAATGCCATGCAGTTATTGAGCAAATTTTTCCATACCACTGGGAAGATTTATCCTTCCAGTGACCATCCCTTGACCCTTCATGCAGTCTTTCAGGATGGGACAGAAGTGGCTGGAGAGAGCCATATTGCAGACCATCCAGGTATGATTGACCACGTCTATGTGACCAATACCCTCAACGATGATACTCCTCTGGCTAGCCGTCGAGTAGTGCAGACCATTCTTGAAAGTGACATGATTGTCCTAGGGCCTGGTTCCCTCTTTACCTCGATTTTGCCCAATATTGTAATTAAGGAAATTGGTCAGGCGCTTTTGGAAACTAAGGCAGAAATTGCTTATGTCTGCAATATCATGACCCAACGTGGGGAGACGGAACACTTTACAGATAGCGACCATGTGGAAGTCTTGCATCGTCACCTTGGCCGACCTTTTATCGACACTGTCTTGGTGAATATCGAAAAAGTGCCTCAGGAATACATGAATTCCAATCGCTTTGATGAATACTTGGTGCAGGTGGACCATGACTTTGCTGGGCTTTGTAAGCAGGTTCCGCGTGTGATTTCATCCAACTTCCTTCGTCTGGAAAATGGGGGTGCCTTCCACGATGGGGATTTGATTGTGGATGAGTTGATGCGTATTATACAGGTGAGAAAATGAGTTTCACAGTAGCAGTTAAAGAAGAAATCCTAGGTCAGCACCATCTAAGCCGGCATGAATTATCTGCCATTATCAAGATGTCTGGTAGCATCGGTCTCTCGACCTCGGGCCTAACCTTGTCTGTCGTGACAGAAAATGCCAAACTGGCTCGTCACCTTTATGAGTCCTTTCTCCATTTCTATCAAATCAAATCGGAAATCCGACACCACCAAAGAAGTAATCTTCGTAAGAATCGGGTCTATACCGTTTTTACAGATGAAAAAGTGCAGGACTTGTTGAGTGATTTGCACTTGGCAGACTCCTTTTTTGGTCTGGAAACAGGTATTGACGAGGAGATTTTATCAGACGAGGAAGCAGGTCGTGCCTATCTCTGTGGTGCATTCTTGGCAAATGGAAGCATTCGTGACCCTGAGTCAGGCAAGTATCAGTTGGAAATCAGTTCTGTTTATCTGGACCACGCGCAAGGGATTGCCTCTCTTCTCCAGCAGTTTTTACTGGATGCCAAGGTGCTTGAACGTAAGAAGGGAGCTGTGACCTATCTCCAGCGTGCCGAAGACATTATGGACTTCTTGATAGTAATCGGAGCCATGCAGGCGCGTGATGATTTTGAGCGGGTTAAGATTTTGCGAGAAACTCGTAACGACCTCAATCGAGCCAATAATGCGGAGACAGCTAATATCGCTCGGACAGTTTCTGCCAGCATAAAGACTATCAACAATATCAGTAAAATCAAAGATATCATGGGCTTAGAAAATCTGCCAGTGGATTTGCAGGAGGTAGCGCAACTGCGGATTCAGCACCCAGACTACTCTATCCAACAGTTGGCAGATAGCCTCAGTACCCCTCTGACCAAAAGTGGTGTCAACCACAGACTCAGAAAGATAAATAAATTAGCCGATGAGTTATAAAGATATAAAACACCTCTTTCTTGACAATTGAACAGAGCATGTGAGATAATAAAGAGGAATTGAGAAGTTCTAGCATTTTAGTGCTAACAGAAATCCCCTCGGTACTGCAATACCGAGGGGATTTTTTTCTGGGTTAGATAGCACTAACCAGGAAGGTTACTTGTCGAAGTGATCGACTAGCCAACGAGTCACCAGCCATGAGATGATACTCTCGATGACTGCGATAAGTACTATTTTGAGAAGTTCTAGTATCTGTAATACCTCCTTTTCCAAGGCGTATTGTTAGTGCCGTCGTTATTATATCACATGCTCTATCAATTTGATAGGACATTTTTGCTTTTTGAAAAAGAGGGGGAAAGGTATGAGCTAACCAGATTGTATATGAACTATAAAACCACGAATCGTAGGACTCGTGGTTCTTTTCTTATAAACTGGTTGAGTGTTTTGGTTGTACTTTCTGCTCAGGGTCAATGTAGTTGATGGCATTGTTTACAGCAGTCGGTGCTTCTCCAAGCCCTGTCGCAATCAGATCAATTTTTCCGTCATAGTAGCAACAGTCACCGATAGCATAGATACCTGCTTGGCTAGATTCTTGCTTGCTGTTGACGATAATCTTGTGGCGGTTGAGGTCCAGACCCCAGTTTTTAAGGTTACCGACAGAAGATTTGAAACCATAGTTGACAAAGAGGTGGTCTAGGTCAATCGTTTCTATTTCATCAGATTTGACTTTTGTGATTTCAAGTTTATCGAGCGTTTTTCCATCTCCAAGGAGTTGGCTAGGGACGAATGGTGTCTTGATGGTTACAGATGATTCCTGTAAGGCTTGGACACTGTGTTCCAAGGCACGGAAATTATCTCTGCGGTGGACAAGGGTAGTTGGCGCAATTTTTTCAAAAGCCAAAGCCCAATCCACAGCCGAGTCCCCACCACCAAGAATCGTCACTTTCTTACCAGCATATTGCTGGATGTTGGAAACGTGGTAGTGGATATTTTCATAGCTCTCAACACCTTCAAGTTCCAGCGGACGTGGTTTGAAGGCGCCACCACCCATAGCGATGATAACTGTTTTAGACAGGTGACTTCCTTTAGAAGTTGTGATGACAAATCCTTCTTCTTGTTTTTCAATCTCAAGAACCGTTTCATTGAGATGAATAGGGGTATCAAAGCCGTTTAGTTGTTCAATCAAGCGGTTGGTCAATTCTTCTCCAGTCAGGTTTGGGAAACCTGGTACGTCTAGGATTTCCTTTTCAGGGTAGAGAATAGCAGGTTGTCCACCTAGTTGGGGAAGAGAGTCGATGATTTGGACCTTGGCTTGGCGTAGGTGGGCATAGAAGGCTGCAAAAAGCCCGACAGGACCACCACCTACAATGGTAATATCATAGAGTTGAGACATGGTTTCTCCTTTGTTTTTTCTAGTCAATTTATTTTATCATATTTTTCCTTAATTTAAAATGAAGTAGGATAGGGAAAAAAATGCCAGAAAAATGGTATAATAGAGAGGAACGTGTTTGGACAGAGAGGAGACAGCAGATGAACTTTCAACAATTATCCAACCTGCAATATTGGACTAGCTTGTTTTCTAGTCCTTGGAGTATTGCCATCAATCTGTTTGATATTTTGATTGTGACCTATGTTTTGTATCGTTTTACAAAAGCGATAGCTGGCACCAAGATTATGATTTTGGTACGGGGGGTCTTGATTTTTGTATTAGCCCAGGTCGTGGCCAATATCCTTGGTTTAACAACGATTTCTTGGTTGATTAATCAGATTATTACCTATGGGGTTATTGCTGCGGTTGTTATCTTCTCTCCAGAGATTCGGACTGGTTTGGAACGTTTGGGAAGGGCGACAGATTTCTTTTCTACTACTCAAATTAGTGCAGAAGAGAAAATGATTCGTGCCTTTGTTAAGTCAGTTGAATACATGAGTCCCCGTAAGATTGGTGCTTTGGTTGCCATTCAACGAGTTCGGACCTTACAAGAATACATCGCGACAGGAATTCCCTTGGATGCCAAAATTTCGGCAGAACTCCTCATCAATATTTTTATTCCCAACACTCCTCTACATGATGGTGCTGTGATTGTTAGAGAAAATCGGATTGCAGTCACATCTGCCTATCTGCCCTTGACAGAAAGTACAGGAATTTCCAAGGAATTTGGGACCAGACACCGGGCAGCTATCGGTTTATCAGAAGTGTCTGATGCCTTGACCTTCATTGTCTCAGAGGAAACAGGTGGTATTTCTATTACCTACAATGGGGTTTTCAAGCACGACTTGACGATTGAAGAATTTGAAGCAGAGCTACGAGCAATTCTTTTGCCAGCTGTTGAGGAAAAAGTCAGTTTCAAGGACCGTTTGCTAGGAGGTTGGAAATATGAGAAAAAATAGTCTATATATCATTTCATCTCTCTTTTTTGCTTGTGTCTTATTCATCTATGCAACGTCGACCAACTTTCAAAATAGCAATACCACAAGGCAGGTCAAATCAGAAACCTACACCAATACGATAACGAACGTTCCTATCGATATTCACTATGATAATGACCAGTATTTCATCAGCGGATTTGCATCAGAGGTTTCAGTTGTACTGACAGGTGCCAATCGTGTGACCTTGGCCAGTGAAATGCAGGAAAGCACTCGTAAGTTTAAGGTGACAGCGGATTTGACAGATGCTAGTGTTGGAACGATTGAAGTTCCCTTGAATATTGAAAATCTTCCAAGTGGATTGACCGCTGTGGCAACGCCTCAAAAGATCACAGTAAAAGTTGGGAAGAAGGTTAAGCGAGATGGGATGATTGTTGTGCCACAAGTTGACCAAAGCCAGATTGATCCCAAGCTACAACTTGATAGTGTAACCGTGTCAAATGAACGCGTTTCGGTCACAACTGACCAAGAAACATTAGCTAAGATTGACAAAGTTATTGCGCTTTTACCAACCAGCGAACGCATAACAGGTAATTACAGTGGCTCAGTACCTTTGCAGGCAATCGACCGCAATGGTGTTGTCTTACCAGTAGTTATCACTCCGTTTGATACAACAATGAAGGTCACTACAAAACCAGTAGCACCAAGTTCAAGCACAAGCAGTTCGTCGGAGACATCTTCGTCAACGAAAGCAACCAGTTCAAAAACGAATTAAAAATAGGAAAAGGATTTTATAAAAATGGGTAAATATTTTGGGACTGATGGAGTCCGTGGAGAAGCTAACGTAGAATTAACGCCAGAATTGGCCTTTAAACTAGGACGTTTTGGAGGCTATGTTCTCAGTCAACATGAAACGGAAGCACCGAAAGTCTTTGTAGGACGTGACACACGTATTTCAGGGGAAATGCTAGAATCTGCCTTGGTGGCAGGTCTCCTTTCAGTAGGGATTCACGTATACAAACTAGGCGTTTTGGCAACACCAGCAGTAGCTTACTTGGTTAAAACTGAAGTAGCAAGTGCAGGTGTCATGATTTCTGCTAGCCACAACCCAGCCCTTGATAATGGGATTAAGTTCTTTGGTGGTGATGGCTTCAAACTAGATGACGAAAAAGAAGCAGAAATTGAAGCCTTGCTAGATGCTGAGGAAGACACTCTTCCTCGTCCAAGTGCAGAAGGCTTAGGAACCTTGGTAGATTATCCAGAAGGCTTGCGTAAGTATGAAGGATACCTTGTTTCAACTGGAACTCCTCTTGATGGAATGAAGGTTGCCTTGGATACAGCTAATGGTGCAGCTTCTACAAGTGCCCGTCAAATCTTTGCAGATCTTGGTGCTCAATTAACTGTTATTGGGGAAACACCAGATGGTCTTAACATCAACCTTAATGTTGGTTCAACCCACCCAGAAGCCCTTCAAGAAGTGGTCAAAGAAAGCGGATCAGCTATCGGTTTGGCCTTTGATGGAGACAGTGACCGTTTGATTGCTGTTGATGAAAATGGTGAGATTGTTGATGGTGACAAAATTATGTACATCATAGGGAAATACCTTTCTGAAAAAGGACAATTGACCCAAAATACAATTGTAACAACCGTTATGTCTAACCTTGGTTTCCACAAGGCCTTGGACCGCGAAGGTATTAACAAGGCAGTCACTGCAGTTGGCGACCGCTACGTTGTTGAAGAAATGAGAAAATCAGGCTACAACCTTGGTGGTGAACAGTCTGGTCACATCATCTTGATGGACTACAATACAACAGGTGATGGTCAATTATCTGCTGTTCAATTGACAAAAATCATGAAGGAAACTGGTAAGAGCTTATCAGAGTTGGCTGCAGAAGTAACCATCTATCCACAAAAATTAGTCAATATCCGAGTGGAAAATGCCATGAAGGAAAAGGCTATGGAAGTGCCAGCTATCAAGGCTATCATCGAGAAGATGGAAGAAGAAATGGCAGGGAATGGCCGTATCCTTGTTCGTCCAAGTGGAACAGAGCCCCTCTTGCGTGTTATGGCAGAAGCGCCTACAACAGAAGAAGTAGACTACTATGTTGATACCATCGCAGACGTAGTTCGAGCTGAAATCGGGATTGACTAAATCCTAGAAAACTAGATGAAAATAAAAAAATATGGTACAATAGCTTATAATATTGTAGCCTAGGGAGAAAGACATGAATCTTAAACGTGAACAAGAATTTGTTAGTCAGTATCATTTTGATGCGCGTAATTTTGAATGGGAAAATGAAAATGGAGCTCCTGAAACTAAGGTGGATGTGAACTTCCAATTGCTCCAACATGATCAAGAAAATCAAGTGACTTCCTTGATTGTCATCTTGACCTTTATGATTGTATTTGATAAGTTTGTCATCAGTGGAACTATTTCACAGGTGAATCATATCGATGGCCGTATTGTCAATGAACCAAGTGAATTGAGCCAAGAAGAAGTGGAAACTTTGGCTCGTCCAAGTTTGAATATGCTTAACCGTTTGACTTACGAAGTAACTGAAATTGCATTAGACTTACCAGGAATCAATTTGGAGTTCTAATATGAAACTAGCTGTTATCACAGATTCTTCTGCCTATCTCAGTGCAGAGACCTTGCAAAGAGAAGATTTATTTGTCTTGGATATTCCTGTCAATATTGATGGTGAGGAGTATGTCGAAGGCATCAATCTGACTGCTGAGGAATTTTACCAAAAAATGGCTCAGGCTTCTGAATTGCCTAAGACTAGTCAACCAAGTATTGCCAAGTTAGATGAAATCTTAACTTCGCTCAAAGAACAAGGTTATACCCATGCTTTGGGGCTTTTCCTATCTTCTGGAATTTCAGGTTTTTACCAAAATATCCAGTATATGATAGATGAATATGAGGGCTTAACCATTGCTTTTCCAGACACTTTGATTACAAGTGCTCCTCTGGGTATCATGGTTGAAAGCGTCTTTAATTGGCGTGACCAGGGCGATGATTTTGCCAGCATTCAGGATAAGCTAGCCATTCAAATCAGCCGTACGTCAGCCTTTATCATGGTAGATGACTTGGATCATTTGGTGAAAGGTGGGCGCCTTTCAAATGGGGCTGCCATTTTAGGCAATTTGCTTAGCATTAAGCCAATCCTTTATTTCAACGACCAAGGTGTGATTGAAGTTTACGAAAAAGTTCGTACTGAAAAGAAAGCAACCAAACGCTTAATTGAAATTATCAAGGAAACAACGGCTTCAGGCCAATATCGGGTCATTGTCATTCATGGGAATGCTCCTGAAAAGGCTGAGGAATTGCGTCAGCACTTGCTTGAATCTGGAGTGGGTACGGATATTTCACTAGCTACATTTGGTAGTGTCATTGGGACACACTTAGGAGCAGGAAGCATTGCCTTGGGTTATATTCCAGTGATTTAGTTGGCGCTTCTAGACTAGTTAAGCTGCTTTGTATCTTAGCAATTGAACACGGGCTACCTGCCTCTTGAAAAAAGATGCCTGTCTTACCTTTCGTGGAAAGTCAGTGCCATTCCCTATTTTTCATGGGCAGCTAATGTCCTTTGTATCTTGATAATTGAACACGCCTGGAACCCTGTGTGAAAAAGATAGTTCGTCCGAGGAGTAGACACTCCTTGATCAGAACTCCTATTTTCACTTTGTGTTCTTACAGGCTTTGTATCTTAGCAATTGAACACGGACTACCTGCCTCTTGAAAAAAGATGCCTGTCTTGCCTTTCGTGGAAAGTCAGCGCCATTCCCTATTTTTCATGGGCAGCTAACGTCCTCTGTATCTTAAATAGGAGTAGAGATGAGTATTCGAGTAATTATTGCCGGTTTTAAGGGAAAGATGGGCCAGGCTGCTTGTCAGATGGTCTTGGCTGATCCAGCCTTGGACTTGGTAGCAGTTTTGGATCCTTTTGAGTCTGAGTCAGAATGGCAGGGTATTCCTGTTTTCAAGGATAAGGCTGATTTAGCAGGCTTTGAAGCGGATGTCTGGGTAGATTTTACTACTCCAGCTGTTGCCTATGAAAATACACGCTTTGCTCTTGAAAATGGATTTGCTCCAGTAGTTGGAACGACTGGCTTTACTAGTGAACAAATTGCAGAGCTAAAAGATTTTTCCCGTGAACAAGATTTGGGTGGCTTGATCGCTCCTAACTTTGCCCTGGGTGCTGTCTTGCTTATGCAATTTGCGACGCAGGCTGCTAAATATTTCCCAAATGTGGAGATTATCGAGCTTCATCATGACAAGAAAAAGGATGCTCCGAGTGGAACAGCTATTAAAACAGCTGAGTTGATGGCAGAAGTTCGTGAATCAATCCAGCAAGGTGCGCCTGATGAGGAAGAATTGATTGCAGGTGCCCGTGGTGCTGACTTTGATGGCATGCGGATTCATTCTGTTCGTTTACCAGGCTTGGTAGCCCATCAGGAAGTCATCTTTGGCAATCAGGGAGAAGGATTGACCCTCCGTCATGACTCCTATGACCGCAGCTCCTTCATGACAGGGGTCAATTTGGGAATTAAAGAAGTTGTCAAGCGTCATGAGCTTGTCTATGGATTAGAACACTTATTATGAGATTAACGCAAATGCCTTCTGAATTTCAGAAGGCTTTACCAGTATTAGAAAAAATTAAAGAAGCAGGTTTTGAAGCTTATTTTGTTGGGGGCTCTGTTCGAGATGCCCTCCTTAATCGCCCTATCCATGATGTGGATATTGCGACTTCTTCTTATCCAGAAGAGACCAAGCAGATTTTTCCGCGAACAGCTGATATCGGAATCGAGCATGGAACTGTTTTGGTTTTAGATGGGGATGAGGAGTATGAGGTAACTACCTTTCGGACAGAGGATGTCTATGTGGACTATCGCAGACCCAGTGCGGTTTCCTTTGTGCGCTCGTTAGAGGAAGACCTCAAGCGTCGTGATTTCACAGTTAATGCCTTTGCCTTAGATGAGACAGGCGAAATCATTGACTTATTTCATGGTTTAGAGGATTTGGAAAACCAAGTCTTGCGAGCAGTTGGAGTGGCTAGTGAGCGTTTCAACGAAGATGCTTTGCGGATTATGCGTGGTTTTCGTTTTCAGGCTAGTCTTGGCTTCGAACTTGAGCCAGAAACCTTTAAAGCTATGAAGACCTTGACGCCACTTTTGGAGAAAATTTCTGTGGAGCGTACCTTCGTTGAGTTTGATAAACTCTTGCTGGCTCCGTTTTGGAGAAGTGGTTTGGCTTCCATGATTGAGAGTCAAGCTTATGATTATCTCCCTGATATGGAATCTAGCCAGGACAAGCTCAATAGACTGTTTGATTTGGAGACTGATTTTATCTTTGAATCCTCTGAACAAGCTTGGTCGGCTCTACTGTCGGCTTTGGAGATTGAAAATGCGCAGCCATTTTTGAAAGCTTGGAAGACCTCACGTCAGTTTGCCAAGCAAGTTCAGGATTTGCTGACTATTTTGGCCTTGCGTGAAAAGGGAGAGTTGAGCAAGCGCGATTGTTATCGCTTTGACTTGGATTTACTTTTACAGGCTGAAAATCTTCGTCAGGCTCAGGGAAAACCAGTCAACCCACAAGCCATCACAGAAACCTATCAGAGTTTGACCATTCATGACAAGAAAGAAATCCAAATCAACGGTGGTATTTTGATCAAGGAATATGGCTATCAACCAGGGCCTGACTTGGGAGAAATTTTAACAGAGATTGAGTTTGCCATTGTTGATGGAGAATTGGAAAATGACCGTCAAGCCATCGATAATTACCTGAGGGAGAAAAAATGAGTGATTTTATCGTTGAAAAACTAAGTAAATCCGTCGGTGACAAGACCGTTTTTAAAGATATTTCCTTTATTATCCATGACCTAGACAGAATCGGTTTAATCGGTGTCAATGGGACTGGCAAGACCACTCTTTTAGATGTTCTATCTGGTATTTCTGGCTTTGATGGGGATGTCAGTCCATTTTCAGCTAAGAATGATTACCAGATTGGTTACTTGACTCAAGATCCTGATTTTGATGATAGCAAGACGGTCTTGGATACGGTCCTCTCCAGCGACCTTAAGGAAATCCAACTCATTCGTGAGTATGAACTCCTCGTGCTCAACTATAGTGAGGACAAGCAGGCGCGTTTGGAACGGGTCATGGCTGAAATGGACTCTCTTCAAGCTTGGGAAATTGAGAGTCAGGTCAAGACGGTTCTTAGTAAGCTGGGTATTCAGGACTTGTCGACTCCTGTTGGGGAATTGTCAGGTGGTCTAAGAAGACGGGTCCAGTTGGCGCAAGTTCTTCTTGGCAACCATGACCTCTTGCTACTGGATGAGCCGACCAACCATCTGGACATTGCGACCATCGAGTGGCTGACCCTCTTTTTGAAAAATTCCAAGAAAACTGTCCTTTTTATCACCCATGATCGTTATTTCCTAGATGCTTTGTCAACACGGATTTTCGAATTGGATCGCGCAGGCTTGACAGAGTATCAGGGCAATTATCAGGACTATGTCCGTCTCAAGGCGGAACAGGACGAGCGCGATGCGGCTCTTCTTCACAAAAAGGAACAACTTTATAAGCAAGAATTGGCCTGGATGCGCAGACAACCGCAGGCGCGTGCAACCAAGCAGCAAGCGCGTATCAATCGTTTCCATGACTTGAAAAAGGAAGTTTCAGGCGGTGTTGCTGAAACAGACTTAACCATGAACTTTGAAACCAGTCGGATTGGGAAGAAGGTCATCGAGTTTCAGGATGTTTCCTTTGCCTATGAAAACAAGCCTATTTTGCAAGATTTTAATCTCTTGGTGCAGGCCAAAGATCGTATTGGAATCGTTGGGGACAACGGTGTTGGAAAATCAACCCTGCTTAACCTGATTGCAGGAAGTCTTGAGCCGACAGCAGGGCAAGTTATGATTGGGGAAACAGTTCGCATTGCCTATTTCTCTCAGCAAATTGAGGGATTGGATGAAAGCAAGCGAGTGATCAATTACTTGCAGGAAGTGGCAGAGGAGGTCAAGACCAGCGGTGGTTCTACGACTTCGATTGCTGAGTTGTTGGAGCAGTTCCTTTTCCCACGTTCGACTCATGGAACCTTGATTGAGAAATTGTCTGGTGGCGAGAAAAAACGTCTTTATCTCCTCAAATTGCTATTGGAAAAACCAAATGTCCTTCTCTTGGACGAGCCGACCAATGATTTGGATATTGCTACTCTTACAGTTTTGGAAAATTTCTTGCAAGGCTTTGCTGGTCCAGTTTTGACTGTTAGTCACGACCGCTATTTCTTGGACAAGGTAGCGACCAAGATTCTCGCTTTTGAGGATGGCAAGATTCGTCCATTCTTTGGTCATTACACTGATTACCTTGATGAAAAAGCCTTTGAAACAGATATGGCCAATCAAGTGCAAAAGGCTGAAAAAGAAAAAGTGGTCAAGGTCCGTGAAGACAAGAAACGCATGACCTATCAAGAAAAGCAGGAGTGGGCAAGTATCGAAGACGATATTGAAGCCTTGGAAAACCGTATCGCTGCTATTGAAGAGGAGATGCAGGCAAACGGCTCTGACTTTGGTAAGCTAGCGACTCTTCAAAAAGAACTGGATGAGAAAAACGAAGCACTCCTTGAAAAATACGAACGCTATGAATACCTAAGTGAATTTGATAGCTAGAAGAATAGAAAAATCCCGTCTCATGACAGGATTTCTCTATTCTTTTTTGGTTTCTTGATGAAAGATATTTTGCCAAGTTTCGTGACGGCGCCAGATACTGGTATGAACTATACCATCTAACTCATAGCAGATGAGTTTGGTCTTTTGACTGATGGAAGTGATTTGAATATCCTTGATAGCAGAATTCAAGTCTTTTGCGGCTTTATAGGCATCTTTATCCATCTGCTCTCCATCTTGACGAATATAGACAAAATCATCAGCCAAGAGTTCTTCCAGTTGATTTCCCTGGTCAATCAATTGTTCGCGCATAAGCAATTTTTTGTAGACATTGTCTAAAATTTCGTCCTCAGGGATGGGTGCTGGTTCAATATGGACATCGGTATCAAAGACGCCAAAACGTTCCTCCAGCATAGATTCGACCTGATCTGCAATTTCGTGACTTTCATAAACCGACAAGTCAGGATTCATCTCTAGTGTGATATCCAGGTAAATATTGCTACCGTAGGTGCGACCTCTTTGGGACTTGACCTTGCTAATCTTGGGAATTTCCATGATAGCCTTCTGATAATCCTCAAGCAGACGGTCATCAAAACCATCTGAAAGACTAAAGGAAGACTCGATGAAGATATCATAGGCAGTTTTCAAGATAAAGAAAGTGATGATGATAGCGACCAGTTTATCCACAATCGGATAATTGAAGCTGCTGGCTAGGATGGCAATGGTGGTTCCAAGTGAGGTAACAGCATCAGAAAGATTGTCCTTAGCTGCTGCCTTCAGTGCTTTGGAGTTGGATTTCTTACTGAGGCGAGTGTTGTAGAGATAAACCACAAACATAATCGCTGCAGAAATGATTCCTAGAGTTGCACCCAGAGGATCGATGACCGTTTCTTCTCGACTGAGAATCTTTTGAATGGTGTCCCTTAGAACATCGAAACCGACATAGAACATGATGATGGAAGTGATTAAGCTTGCCAAATCTTCAATCTTCCAGTGACCAAAACGGTGGTCACGGTCTGCAGGCTGGCGCGCCATCCGAATCCCAATCAAGAGGGCCACATTTCCAATGATGTCCGAGACGTTGTTAAAACCATCGGCCACCAAACTGGATGAATGAAGGAGGTGGCCAGTTGCTAATTTTGCTGCAGACAAGACCAAATAGGTCGAAATACTGATAATGGCGCCACGCTCAGCTAACTTGAGATTTGAAATAGATTGCTTCATTCAACTTCCTTTCTAGTCACATAGCATTCTACCATTATACTGGTTTTCAAGGGAAAATTCAAACGATATAGGCCTACAAGGTTGGAGGTGAGCTAGTTTTTTATAAGGAAATATGGTATAATTGAAGGGTAATGTTTATTCGAAAGAGAGCTTGTAATGATAAATAAAAATATGGTCAGTAGGCTACTTAACTTAAGTTTTTTATTTTTGCCATTTTTATTTTTTTATTTCTATATATCAATGAGAGGTTTTGAATATCCTGTTGTAGATGATATCATGGTAAATCAAACAATATTATCTGGGGAAAATATGTTATTACCTTATATGGGAATTCTGTTATCTTCCGGTTTAGTTTTATTGCAACAAATTTTTACAAATTGGAATATTTATTTTTGTTTTTTAGTTAGTATTTACTGTATTAGTTTTGGTGTCTATGCAATCTTTTTTTATAAGAAAAAACTGCATCTTTTGATTCCAATAGTGTTTATAGCTCAATTGATACTTATTAAATATTTTTCTTTTTCCGTTATTGCATATTTGTCAACTACAGCGGCTACTTTTTTACTATTTGATAAAAAGTACATTTCAGGACTATTATTATTGTTCATTGGTTTATCAATTAGACCACAAATAATATCTAGTTTTATCTTACTTTTATTACCGTTTCTGCTCTTCGAGTGGATATCTTCTAAAAAAAGAAAAGAGATTGTTTTATTATTTAGCGTCATTTTACTGATTTTTGCTTCCAATAAACTATATACACTAGGGAAAGCTGACGTACAGGAGTATTTGACATGGAATACCCTAAGTACGAATTTGAGAGATTATCCTGCTATTGAGTATCAAAGACATGCGAATGAATTTGAAGCTTTGGGAGTAAGTGAGAATGATTTGAATGTCTCCACCTATTGGTTATTTGCTGAAAAAAAAGCCTTAAGCAATACTCTTTTAACAAACATTCAATCTGTTCGTACTCTTTCAGAAAAATACTCGTTTAATCTGCCTCAGATGATATCAGATTTTTTTAAGAATAGTATTCTGACAACCTTCTTTTTAATGCTGATTAGTTGGTTTTTGATTTTTAAACCTAAGAAACTATATGGGTGGTTTGTACCTATTTTCCCTTTACTTTTAATTGGAGCTCTTTTTGTTAGACAGAGGGTAGTGGAGAGAGTATATATCCCTCTAATAGTATGTTTCTTATTAGTATTTATTTACTATGCTCGATCATTTTATGAAAAAAGAAGACTATTTGATAAGAGGAAGGTATTCCTTAGCATACAAATAGTGGGAATACTAGGAGGAACAGTATGGATAAATAAGCTTGGACAAGAACTGTATTGGTTTCCCTATATTCAATCGTCAGTAGTATCAGAGTACCAGTCTCTTGTACAAAGGAATTCGAATAAGCTTATTGTTATCGGTGGATATAACACTTTGGTATCTTCACAGCCCACATTGTCAACATTTAAGTTAAGATCTAATCAGTTAGTTACAAATACGACAACACTGGGAAATTGGCAAACTTTTTCTCCTCATTATTATCAACAAATGAAGAGATACGGAGTTGAAGAACCTGAAAACCTGTTGTCTTCTGCAATCAACAATCAGAATATTCTCTTCTTTTGGTCCACTTCCTCGGGGAATATGGAAAGTGTTAAAAAAATTATGAAAGAACATTATCAAAAGGATGTTTACTTCGAAGAAGTTGAATCTGTAACTTCAGATATGAGCGTTTATCAATTAAAATTAGGAACAGGAGGATAGTATGAAGAACCGAATTGGTTACATAGATATGTCTAAAGGTTTAGCGATTATATTAGTTATCATTGGACATAGTAGTTTCGTTCCAAATAATGCTAAGTTGCTTCTCTATGCATTCCACATACCATTGTTCTTTTTCTTATCTGGTTTTACTTTGAATGTTAGAAAGTATGAAACTTTCTCAGGCTATTTTTTAAATAAGTTGAAGGGGTTAGTCGTTCCATTTTTCTTGTTGAATAGTTTTGTGTTTCTGTTTCAACTTTTCGTCATGTACCCTGATCAAGTTTTAAGTTTTAATATTCTTCATTTTATAAAACAATTACTGCTTTCAGATCGTTTACATATTTATTTTCAATTGTGGTTTTTGAATGTTTTGTTTTTGGCTCATGTTTTCAGCTACTTTATTTTAAAGAGAAGATGGAATTTGGGACAGTGGGTGATAATAATCCTATCTCTCTTGGTTTTAGTTTATCTCGGACAGAAGGTATATGAGAGGGAGTATTATTTAATTTGGAATATTGATTTAGTTCCTGTTGCTATGATTTTTATCTTTTTAGGAGTGTGGACTAAAAATAATTTACATCAATTAGAAAAGTATTTTTCAATTTACTTTTTACCGATAGGACTTATTCTTACCAATTACAGTAGTAAACTAAACTATCGATTGAGTGGCTATCAAATTGTTGATTTGTATTATCAGCAAATTGGGAATCATTTCTTATTTTATTTGGCAGCTATTTCAGGAATTTGGAGTGTTCTTATATTTTTTAAAACACTACCAGAGAGTTCCATATTGAAATCAATTGGACAAAAAACATTGATTTATTATGGAGTGCATTCTCCGATAGTTCTGGTATTGGTAGAAAAATTAGTCAAAGAGTTGTCTACTAAATATACTGGAATTTTTGTGAATCAATATATAACGACAGTTTTTGTAGTTATATTAACAATTTTTGGCTGTGAATTGATAGTCAGGATGTTTAGAGGAACTAACTTTCCTTTTGGGATAAAAAGATTAGGAGAAAGAGATGAGTAGACAGAAGCCAATTCTATATATAGTTGTTCCATGTTACAACGAAGAGCAAGTCTTACCCCATACTAATCCAATGTTTGTTGAAAAAATTGAGCAATTAGTAAAGAAAGAAGAAATACATCCCCATAGTAAAATCATGTATGTAAATGATGGTAGTAAGGATCGGACTTGGGAACTGATTGAAAGTTATGCTAAATCTATTCCTTATGTGGTTGGTGTGTCACAAAGTCGTAATAGGGGGCATCAAAGTAGTGTTCTTGCAGGTATGTATGAGGCTATTCAGTTTGCTGATATTGTTATTACCATCGATGCTGATGGGCAAGATGATATCAATTGTATGGACAAAATGATTGAAGAATATAAAAGTGGTTCTGAAATTGTATATGGTGTACGTGATAACCGTGATACGGACTCTGCTTTTAAACGAATTACAGCTGAAGGTTTCTATAAGGTGCTACGCCTATTTGGAGCAGAAGTTGTTTTTAATCATGCCGACTATCGATTGGTTTCTAAAAGATTCTTGAAGGAATTAGAAAAATTCACTGAAGTTAATCTTTTTCTTCGTGGTTTAATGCCTTTAGTGGGTTTTAAATATTCTTATGTTTCATATAAACGCCATGAACGAATTGCTGGTGAGAGCCATTATCCATTATCTAAAATGCTTGGTTTGGCTATGGATGGTATTACCAGTTTATCGATCAAACCAATTCGGTTGATTACCAGTCTAGGTGTTTTGACGTCACTCTTTAGCTTTCTATTGATTATTTGGGTTTTATGGAGCAAGTTTGCTGGTTCGGTTGTGGCAGGGTGGGCCAGCACTTATGCAATAGTCAGTTTACTTGGTGGGGTTCAATTGATTAGTTTGGGCGTAATTGGCGAGTATGTTGGAAAGATTTATCTAGAAACGAAACGTCGTCCGAGATATATCATTAGTGACCGTACTTTTGACAAGGATAGAATTTCATAGGATTTTTAATCCTTGAAAACTTTTCAAAATTTGGTATAATAGTACTACTCAAGGGAGTAGCTGGCAGAAACCTGTGATAGTGTCGTCATTCCGAATTTTATACTGAAAAGTATGCTTTCCGGCACTATCTTAAACAGCGAGACTTGTTATGATTAACAGGTCTCTTTTTGTTTGTCGCGAAAAGATGCGATGAGGGAAAAGAGAGTCTGTTTTGCACACAATGTCAAGGAGGAGACACATGTCAAAAGAACAAAAACGCCAAGCGTTTTATACTCAGAGTCCTGAAGAGGTCTTGAAGGCTGTGGATGCGACCGAGCAAGGTTTGTCATCAAGTGAGGCGGAAAAGCGCCTTGCAGAATTTGGCCACAATGAACTCGAAGAAGGTGAGAAACGATCAATTCTGGTCAAATTTATCGAGCAATTTAAGGATTTGATGATTATCATCCTAGTTGCAGCAGCAATCTTGTCAGTTGTGACTTCTGGTGGGGAAGATATCGCAGATGCCATTATCATTTTAGCCGTGGTTATCATTAACGCTGCCTTTGGTGTTTACCAAGAAGGAAAAGCAGAAGAAGCTATCGAAGCCCTCAAATCCATGTCTAGTCCAGCTGCCCGCGTTCTTCGTGATGGGCATATGGCGGAGATTGACTCTAAAGAATTGGTACCAGGAGATATTGTTGCTCTCGAAGCAGGTGACGTGGTGCCAGCAGACCTACGTTTGCTAGAAGCCAACTCTCTTAAAATAGAAGAAGCAGCTCTTACAGGTGAGTCTGTGCCAGTCGAAAAAGACTTGACAGTTGAACTTGCTGCAGATGCTGGTATTGGTGACCGTGTCAACATGGCTTTCCAAAACTCTAACGTAACCTATGGTCGCGGTATGGGTGTTGTTGTCAATACAGGGATGTATACTGAAGTCGGTCACATCGCAGGTATGCTTCAAGACGCTGATGAGACTGATACACCCCTCAAACAAAACTTGAATAACCTTTCTAAGGTCTTGACCTATGCTATCTTGGTTATTGCACTTGTTACTTTTGTAGTTGGTGTTTTCATTCAAGGTAAAAATCCACTCGGTGAGTTGATGACCTCTGTTGCGCTTGCCGTTGCAGCCATTCCAGAAGGGCTACCAGCTATCGTAACTATCGTTCTTGCCCTTGGTACTCAAGTTTTAGCTAAACGTAACTCTATTGTTCGTAAGTTGCCAGCTGTAGAAACTCTTGGTTCAACAGAAATCATCGCTTCTGATAAGACTGGTACGCTGACTATGAACAAGATGACCGTCGAAAAAGTCTTCTACGATGCAGTCCTACATGACTCAGCTGATGACATTGAACTGGGTCTTGAAATGCCGCTTCTTCGTTCAGTTGTCTTGGCAAATGATACGAAAATTGATGTGGAAGGCAACCTGATTGGTGACCCAACCGAAACAGCCTTCATCCAATATGCCTTGGATAAGGGTTACGATGTCAAAGGTTTCTTAGAGAAATATCCACGTGTGGCTGAGTTACCATTTGACTCTGACCGTAAGCTCATGTCAACGGTTCACCCATTGCCAGATGGTCGTTTCCTTGTAGCAGTCAAAGGTGCGCCAGACCAACTTTTGAAACGTTGTGTTCTTCGTGATAAGGCTGGGGATATTGCTCCGATTGATGAGAAGGTTACAAACCTCATTCATACAAACAACTCTGAAATGGCCCACCAAGCCTTGCGTGTCCTTGCAGGTGCTTATAAGATTATTGATAGCATTCCAGAAAATCTCACTTCTGAAGAGCTTGAAAATGATTTAATCTTTACTGGTTTGATTGGGATGATTGACCCTGAACGTCCTGAGGCAGCTGAGGCTGTTCGTGTGGCTAAGGAAGCTGGAATCCGTCCAATCATGATTACGGGTGACCATCAAGATACTGCAGAAGCTATTGCCAAACGTTTGGGAATCATCGATGCAAATGATACAGAAGGCCACGTTTTAACTGGTGCTGAACTCAACGAACTATCTGATGAAGACTTTGAAAAAGTAGTTGGTCAATACTCTGTTTATGCCCGTGTGTCTCCAGAGCACAAGGTTCGTATTGTTAAGGCCTGGCAAAAACAAGGTAAAGTCGTTGCCATGACAGGTGACGGTGTCAATGATGCGCCAGCTCTGAAAACAGCCGACATCGGTATCGGTATGGGAATCACTGGTACAGAGGTTTCTAAGGGGGCATCTGACATGATCCTTGCAGATGATAACTTTGCGACCATCATCGTCGCAGTTGAAGAAGGACGTAAGGTCTTCTCAAACATTCAAAAGACGATTCAGTATCTACTTTCTGCCAATACTGCTGAAGTATTAACCATCTTCCTATCAACCTTGTTTGGTTGGGACGTCTTACAGCCAGTTCATCTCTTGTGGATCAACTTGGTAACGGATACCTTCCCAGCTATCGCTCTGGGTGTTGAACCTGCTGAGCCAGGTGTCATGAACCATAAACCACGTGGACGCAAGGCAAGCTTCTTCTCAGGTGGTGTTTTGAGTTCTATCATCTATCAAGGTGTACTCCAAGCAGCTATTGTTATGAGTGTTTATGGTCTTGCGATTGCTTACCCAGTTCATGTGGGTGACAATCATGCTATTCATGCAGATGCCCTTACTATGGCCTTTGCAACCCTTGGTTTGATTCAGCTCTTCCATGCCTACAATGTGAAATCTGTTTACCAATCCATCTTGACAGTTGGACCATTCAAGTCTAAGACCTTTAACTGGTCTATCTTGGTATCCTTCATCCTTCTCATGGCAACAATCGTCGTAGAACCGCTTGAAGGAATCTTCCACGTAACCAAACTAGACTTGTCTCAATGGGGAATCGTCATGGGCGGAAGCTTCTCAATGATTATCATCGTCGAAATTGTTAAGTTTGTTCAACGTAAACTCGGTTTTGATAAGAATGCGATTTAAAAAAAGTCATCTTCGGATGGCTTTTTGTTACAGCTGAGGGAAAGGGCTTGCAGTTATCAGCTTTTGTGCTATAATTGCTATAATATAGTAAAAAAACAAGAGGAGTGTGATGAAGTGGAAAAGAAAATTGTGAAGGATATTTTGTTTTTATCTCAGGTGTCTCAGCCTGCAAGTCAGGATGATCTCTATCTTGTTAGAGATTTACAGGATACACTATTAGCAAATCGTGAGACCTGTGTTGGGCTGGCTGCCAATATGATTGGGGTGCAGAAGTGCGTGATTATCTTTAATCTTGGCTTGGTTCCCATGGTCATGTTTAACCCAGTGCTCCTGTCCTCTGAAGGACCTTATGAGACAGAAGAAGGCTGTTTGTCCTTGACGGGTGTGAGACCGACGACCCGTTATGAAACCATAAGGGTTTCCTATCGTGACAGCAAGTGGCAGGAACAGACCATTACCTTGACGGGATTTCCAGCTCAGATTTGCCAGCATGAACTGGATCATTTGGAAGGACGAATCATTTAGGAGGAAAGCAAATGAAACGAATAGTCTTCGAACTTATTTTTATCGCAACGACCTGGTATATCTTTTTACCGCCTCTTAATCTGACCAGCTGGGAATTTCTCTTTTTCCTCTGTGGACATTTGCTGCTTGTGGCAGTCTTATTTGGCTTTGGCAAGGGAATAAATCTGGTCAAAACTGTTCATGTGCGCCACGGCAAGGCGGAAGCTGCTTTAAATTTTGAGGGTTTCAAAATCAATCGGTTAGGGAAAGTTCTTTTAGCTTCTATTGGAGGAATTCTTCTCTTGGCAGGTTTGGTTTCCTTGGTGACTTCCAGCATTTTTCAGGCTAAAAATTATGCCAATGTAGTCACGGTTACGGAAAAAGACTTTACTGAATTTCCTAAGACTGATACCAGTAAGGTTCCTATTCTAGATAGAAGTACTGCTGAGAAAATTGGTGACCGCTACTTGGGTTCCCTAACAGATAAGGTGTCGCAGTACGTAGCGGCAGACACCTATACCCAATTGACGATTGATGGGAAACCTTATCGAGTTACGCCACTAGAATACGCAGATCCTATCAAGTGGTTTAACAATCAGTCCAAGGGAATCGGCGAGTATATCAAGGTGGACATGGTAACCGGGAATGCGGACTTGGTGGACTTGAAGACACCAATCAAGTATTCGGACTCAGAGTATTTTAACCGCGATGTCAAACGCCACCTGCGCTTGAAGTACCCAACTAAAATCTTCAAGACTCCATCTTTTGAGGTGGACGATGAGGGCAATCCTTTCTATGTAGCGACGGTTTACCAAAAGCAATTTGGCTTAGCGGTTCCTCGTCCTGTTTCAGTCATTATCTTGGACGCCACAAATGGAGAGACCAAGGAATACAGCTTATCAGATGTTCCAGAATGGGTGGACAGGGTCTATCCAGCTGAGGAAACTATCGAGCAAATCAACTACAACGGCAAGTACAAGGACGGTTTCTGGAATGCTATGATTTCCAAGAAAAACGTGACCCAGACTACCAAGGGCTATAATTACTTGTCTATCGGTAATGACATCTACCTCTACACAGGTGTGACATCGGCCAATGCAGATGAAAGTAATCTTGGTTTTATCCTAGAAAATATGCGGACAGGAGAAATCACGAAGTACAGCTTGGCTTCTGCGACCGAAGAATCAGCCCGTGAATCAGCCGAAGGTGCTGTTCAGGAGAAATCCTATAAGGCAACCTTCCCAATCCTCATCAACCTCAATGACAAGCCTCTCTACATCATGGGCTTGAAGGACAATGCTGGTTTGGTCAAAGAGTACGCTTTGGTAGACGCAGTCGAGTACCAAAATGTTATCGTAGCTACGACAGTGGAAGAGCTGCTCAGCAAGTACGCCAATAAAAACGACCTTGAAATTGATAATGAAACAACAGAAAGCATCAAGGGTGTGGTAGCAGACCTCAAATCAGCTGTTATCAAGGGGGATACTGTCTACTTCTTTAAAGTTGATGGCAAGATTTATAAGGTTAAGGCGTCTGTATCAGATGATCTTCCTTACCTTGAAAATGGTAAAACCTTCGAAGGTCAAGTAGGAAAAGACAATTATCTCAAGACCTTTAAAGTGCAGTAAAAAAGCTTTATTTAAGAAATATATGTTATAATAAGGTAAATTAAGACTAATGGAGGACAAACAAATGGGTTTTTATGTGATGCTTGCTTCAATGCTACTTGGATTGTTTGCTTTGAAGATAGGTTTTTCTCAGTTCAAGGAGAAAAAAGATAAATTCTTATCTATCTTAACAAGCTTAGCTGGCCTAGCCCTTGTTCTCGTGGCTGTCTGGTTAGGATGGCTCAAATAAACAGAGAAACCTCGGTCAAACCGAGGTTTTTCAGATGAATTTCTTGGTAGTGGCAAAAAAATATGCTACACTATTAATATGAAAATTTTAATCCCAACAGCAAAAGAAATGAACACAGATTTGCTAAGTATCGAGGCAAATCCTTTAAAACCAGAAAGTCAGGCCGTGCTGGATGCCTTGGCTCTCTATTCTGCTAGTCAATTGGAGAATTTTTACAAGGTATCAGCTGAGAAGGCAGCGGAAGAATTTCAAAATATCCAAGCCTTGAAAAGGCAAACTGCTCAACACTACCCAGCCTTGAAACTTTTTGATGGGCTTATGTACCGCCATATCAAGCGAGATAAATTGATCGAGGCAGAACAAGCCTATCTTGAAACTCATGTCTTGATTACCTCGGCTTTGTACGGTGTTGTTCCAGCCTTGTCACCTATGGCACCTCACCGTTTGGATTTTTTGATGAAATTAAAAGTCGCTGGTAAGACTTTGAAGAGCCATTGGAAGGCAGCCTATGATGAAGCTGTGAAGCAGGAAGAAGTGATTTTCTCTCTCTTGTCGTCCGAGTTTGAGACTGTATTTTCTAAGGAAACTAGAGAAAAGATGGTGACCTTCAAATTCATGGAGGATAGAGGTGGTCAGCTGAAAATTCACTCAACTATTTCCAAGAAAGCGCGTGGTGCTTTCCTGACAGCCCTGATAGAAAATCAAGTACAGACGGTTGAGGAAGCTCGTCGCTTAAGCTTTGCAGGATTTACCTACCGAGAAGATCTGTCACAGCCACAGGAATTGGTTTTTGTAAAGGAAGTATGAAAAGATATTTTTATTTGACAATAGGTATCATCAGCTATTTTAGTTTATAAATGAGAAAAAAGCGAACAAGCTAGTCTTCTGAGTGTCAGAAAAGTAGTCTTGTTCGCTTTTATTATATTAGTTACTTGATCGCATTGATCAAGTCTTGAGCTTGTTTATCAAGTGAGTTTAGAACTGTTTCTTCGAGAACCAATTTTCCATCTGCCCAAGCAGAGTCATTGACACGTGCAGCAGTGAAATCGCCAACGACTTGTGTACGGATAAATGGCAAGAGGTCCTTGTAGATAGCAAAGAGTTGATCGTGACCTGCATTGGCTACAGATGATACGGTGACAAACTTGTCTTGAAGGGCAGAAGCGCCACGTGTATCAGATAAGTCAAGGGCACGAGATAGCCAGTCCAGCAAGTTTTTTACTGTTCCAGGGATAGAGAAGTTGTAGACTGGAGAGAAGATCCAGATAGCATTCGCAGCGAGAACTGCTTCACGAGCAGCAGCTACAGCTGGATGTGTTGGAACTTCCAAATCTTGGCTGAAGAGAGGAAGGGCTGAATAATCAAGATAGCTAACTTCCGCTTTATCAGCAAGTGCTTTCTCAGCTTCGAGCGCCATTTGGTGGTTGAAAGAACCTTGGCGTAGTGATCCGACGATAAATAATACTTTTTTAGACATGATGTGTCTCCTTTTTCTTAAATTTCCGAGAAATCTCTCGTTGTTATGAAATATATTACAACAAAACAAAAGGACTTGCAAGAAATTTGCTCAGAGTCTATTTGAGAAATATAAAATTGCTGAAACTCTAGTCATTTGCGACTGGAAAAGTAAGAACTGTTTCTCTTAGATTCCGTATTTCATTTGATTTTCGAAGAGTATTCTAACATTCTCTTGTAATATGATGACATAAGTGCTAAAATAAACAAGAAAACTCGCAATAGAAACCGCAGAACAGCTATTTTCCGGTATCATTTCATAAATCATTAAAGGAACAATAATGGCATTGAAGAATGCTTCTAAAAGGGGTGGAGATCATGTAAGGCAAAGATTAACAAGTGACGGACAAAAGAAATAATAATACACTTGTTAAGGAGAAAAGATGTTAATAAGAAATTATCGGAAAAATATTGGCCTGATGGCCGGAGTTGAGTTTTTTGCATTTCTAGGGATTACCAGTTTTTGGATTCTCTTTCTCAGTCAAAACGGAATGTCTCTTTGGCAGATTGGACTTCTGGAGAGTATTTTTCATACGACCAGTTTTCTCTGTGAAATTCCATCTGGTATGTTAGCTGATCGCTATTCCTATAAGACTAACCTTTATTTAAGTCGAATAGCAGGAATTGTGTCTTCTATTCTTATGTTGGCTGGGCAGGGGAATTTTTGGATTTATGCACTAGCTATGGCGGTGAGTGCCTTGTCTTATAATTTTGATTCAGGAACAAGCGCAGCAATGGTCTATGACTCGGCTGTAGAGGCTGGACTAAAGGAGCGTTACCTATCCATTTCAAGCTTCCTATCAGGAGTGTCAGAAGGAACTCAGTCTTTGGGGACAGTTTTGGCGGGATTTTTTGTCCATGGTCAATTGCACTTGACCTACTATATCATGATTGCGACTTCTATCATAGTTCTTTTCCTGATTTGGATGCTGAAAGAACCAAGTGTCAAGGTAGAAAAAGCTGATAGTGTGACCATGAAACAGATTATTTGGACTGTTAAGGATGAGCTGAGGAGAAATCCCATGCTTTTAAACTGGATGATTTTATCTCAGATTGTCGGAGTACTCATGTGCATGTTTTATTTTTACTATCAAAGTCAGTTACCAGATTTAAGTGGTTGGCAAATTTCAGCAGTTATGCTACTTGGTAGTCTCTTCAATATCGTCGCTGTCTATCTAGCGAGTAAGATTGGAAAGAACTATGCTGCCTTGAAGCTTTTTCCTATTCTCGTCCTGCTGACTGGAGTCACCTATATGCTGTCCTACTTTGGAACACCTCTAATCTATATTCTGATTTATTTGATTAGTAATGCTCTGCATGCTCTTTTTAAGCCGATTTTTGACAATGATTTGCAAGGGCGCCTTCCAAGTGAAGTAAGGGCAACCATGCTAAGTGTCTATTCTATGATGTTTAGCCTAAGTATGATTGTCTTCTTTCCACTGACAGGCTGGTTGATTGACAATTTAGGCTTTGTTGTAGCATTTCTTTATTTAGGATCCTTCTTAGTCATAATTAGCCTTTTACTACCTATCTTTTTAGGAAAAATGGCTAAAAGAATGGATGATAAAGTGATTCCATAAATCAAAAAATTACGAAAACTTGAGTGACAAGCTCAGGTTTTTTAATAGGTTGATTTTGGAGCTGTCTTTACTTTTCTTGCTCGGTTTTAATCAAGAAAAATCTGTTTCCTTTGAAGGAAGAAATAGAATTGGTTTCTTATACTCAATGAAAATCAAAGAGCAAACTAGGAAGCTAGCCGCAGACAGTACTTGGGTACGGCAAGGAGAAGCTGACGTGGTTTGAATTTGATTTTCGAAGAGTATTCTTGCATTCACTTGTAATAAAGCTTAATAGATGGTAAAATAGACGAGTGAAAAAAAGACAAAACAAAGCAAAAAATAATCTACTGTGGCAGTATGGTCTAGGGATGACGATTTTACTTGTGGTTATCAGTGCTTCCTTTCTGTATCTAGTGTTTCTGAGTATGAAACCTTATCAAACAGCTAAAAGTGAAGGAGAAAAATTAGCTCAGCAGTATGCAGGATTAGAGCAGGCTGATCAGGTTGACTTATACAATGGCTTGGAATCCTATTATAGCATTCTTGGTCGTAATAAAAAACAAGAAGCACTTGCTGTCCTGATTGGAAAAGATGACCATAAGATTTACGTTTATCAGCTAAATCAGGGTGTTTCACAAGAAAAAGCAGAAGCTGTTTCTAAGGAAAAAGGAGCTGGCGAGATTGACAAGATTACCTTTGGCCGTTATCAAGATAAGCCAATTTGGGAAGTTAAGTCAGGCTCTGATTTTTATCTAGTAGATTTTGAAACAGGAGCATTGGTCAATAAGGAGGGCCTATGAAACTATCCAAGCGTGTTTTAGAAATGGAAGAAAGTGTGACCTTGGCTGCTGGAGCCCGTGCCAAAGCACTGAAGGCTGAGGGAAGAGATATTTTGTCTCTAACCTTGGGTGAGCCAGATTTCACTACTCCAAAAAATATCCAAGATGCCGCCATTGCATCGATTCAAGATGGGCGTGCTTCTTTTTATACAGTAACCTCAGGTCTGCCAGAACTTAAGGCGGCGGTTAATACCTATTTTGAGCGCTTTTATGGCTATTCTGTAGCGCCAAATCAAGTGACAGTCGCTGCTGGAGCCAAATATTCTCTCTATACCTTCTTTATGGCCGTGGTCAATCCAGGTGATGAAGTCATCATCCCAACCCCATACTGGGTCAGTTATGGAGATCAGGTCAAGATGGCAGAGGGGGTGCCAGTCTTTGTTCCTGCTAAGGAAGACAATCACTTTAAGGTGACCGTAGAGCAGTTGGAAGCGGCTCGCACAGACAAGACCAAGGTTTTGGTGCTGAATTCGCCATCCAATCCGACAGGTATGATTTACACCCGTGAGGAACTCTTGGCAATCGGGAACTGGGCTGTAGAAAAGGACATTCTCATCCTAGCAGATGATATCTATGGTCGCTTAGTCTATAATGGCCATGAATTCACACCGATTTCTAGCCTATCCGAAGCGATTCGCAAGCAAACAGTGGTCATCAATGGTGTGTCTAAAACCTATGCTATGACTGGTTGGCGTATTGGCTATGCCGTCGGAGAAGTAGACATTATCTCGGCCATGTCCAAGATTGCAGGTCAAACAACCTCTAATCCGTCAGCAGTAGCCCAGTATGCAGCAGTTGAGGCCCTATCAGGGGAGCAAGATACTGTAGAAAGCATGCGTCAGGCCTTTGAGGAACGACTAAACACCATCTATCCCCTTCTTGCGGAAGTGCCAGGATTTGAAGTGGTCAAACCGCAAGGAGCCTTCTATCTCTTCCCAAATGTCAAAAAGGCAATGGAGATGAAAGGCTATACGGATGTGACAGAATTTACAACCGCTATCCTAGAAGAAGCTGAAGTGGCCTTGGTAACAGGAGCAGGATTTGGAGCTCCAGAAAATGTCCGCCTCAGCTATGCGACAGACCTAGACACGCTTAAAGAAGCAGTTAGTCGCTTGAAAGCATTTATGGGGAGTGAGAATGATTGATCATTTTGAAATTAAGGTAAAGGATTTACAAATTTCAGAAGGATTTTATAGGAGTTTTCTTGCCCCTTTGGGCTATAAATTAGCTTTTAAGACTACTTCTCTAATCAGTTTTCTTGCCCCAAACAGCCCTCATCCTGGTGGTGATTTTTGGCTGGCTCAGGGGACACAAGATCCTATTCACTTTGCTTTTTTAGCAGAAAATAAGGAAGAGGTTCAAGCTTGTTATGAGGCTGGCTTAGAGGCAGGTGGGCGAGACAATGGGGCTCCTGGTTATCGCAGTGAGCAACCGATTTACTACGCTGCTTTTGTGATTGACCCAGATGGGAACAATATAGAAGTGGTTTGCCATAAAGAATAAAAAAGAAAAAGGAAAAATAATGACAAAACGTGTAACGATTATTGATGTAAAAGACTATGTTGGTCAAGAAGTGACGATTGGCGCTTGGGTTGCCAACAAATCAGGAAAAGGGAAAATCGCCTTCTTGCAATTGCGTGATGGAACAGCCTTCTTCCAAGGTGTAGCCTTTAAACCAAACTTTGTAGAAAAATTTGGTGAAGAAGTGGGGCTTGAGAAGTTTGATGTTATCAAACGCTTGAGCCAAGAAACGTCTGTCTATGTGACAGGTATTGTCAAAGAAGACGAACGTTCTAAATTTGGTTATGAGTTGGACATTACAGACATCGAAGTGATTGGTGAATCTCAAGACTACCCAATTACACCAAAAGAACACGGAACAGACTTCTTGATGGACAACCGTCACTTGTGGCTCCGTTCTCGTAAGCAAGTAGCGGTGATGCAAATTCGTAACGCTATCATCTATGCAACATATGAGTTCTTTGACAAGAACGGTTTCATGAAGTTTGATAGCCCAATTCTTTCAGGAAATGCGGCTGAAGATTCAACGGAACTCTTTGAAACTGACTACTTTGGAACGCCAGCTTACTTGAGCCAATCAGGTCAGCTTTACCTAGAAGCAGGAGCTATGGCCCTTGGCCGTGTCTTTGACTTTGGTCCAGTATTCCGTGCTGAAAAATCAAAAACGCGCCGTCACTTGACTGAGTTCTGGATGATGGACGCAGAGTACTCATACTTGACTCACGATGAGTCACTTGATTTGCAAGAAGCTTATGTAAAAGCTCTTCTACAAGGTGTTCTTGACCGTGCGCCTCAAGCCTTGGAAACCTTGGAACGTGATACAGAACTCTTGAAACGCTACATTGCAGAGCCCTTCAAACGTATCACTTACGATCAAGCCATTGACCTCTTGCAAGAACATGAAAATGATGAAGATGCTGACTACGAGCATCTTGAGCATGGCGATGACTTTGGTTCACCACACGAAACTTGGATTTCAAACCACTTTGGTGTGCCAACATTTGTCATGAACTACCCAGCAGCCATCAAGGCCTTCTACATGAAACCAGTTCCTGGAAATCCAGAGCGCGTGCTTTGTGCAGACTTGCTTGCTCCAGAAGGTTACGGAGAAATCATCGGTGGTTCTATGCGTGAGGAAGACTACGATGCCCTTGTTGCTAAGATGGATGAACTTGGCATGGACCGTACAGAGTATGAATTCTACCTTGACCTTCGTAAATACGGTACAGTTCCACACGGTGGATTTGGTATCGGTATCGAGCGTATGGTAACCTTCGCAGCAGGAACAAAACACATCCGTGAAGCCATTCCATTCCCACGTATGTTGCATCGTATCAAACCATAAGAACAGGAAAACGCCCATGTGGCGTTTTTTTATGGAAAGCTCTAGAAACGAAAGGAAATATTATCAGGTATAGTGGATTGAAACAATAAATATATAGACATGAAACTTGAATTAATAATATTCGCATGATACAATATTAAGTGACATTGATAATTATTGGGCAACCCTTTTTAAGATGATAACCTCTTAATATTGCTAAAAAATTTAAGGGGGGGGGGGCTTTTTATTTGTCTGCATATTTCAATTCAATATTAAAAAACATGCATAAAGGAGGTTCTAAGTCTAATGAAGGGAAAACAGCAAGATTTTAGAACGGAAAAGTATATACGTTACGGTATTCGTAAGTATAGTTTCGGTGCGGCATCGGTAGCGATTGCGGCTGGTTTGATGTTTCTTGGAGCTGGTGCGGTATCAGCAACTGAACAAAATCCAGTTTCAGATTCCAAAGAAAATATTCAGAAAGTAGGAAATACTTCTCTAGAATTGGGAGAAAGTAATATTCAGTTGACAGAAAAGACAGCTGAAACACCTAAGAAAGAAGAAGTTAAAGTAAATAAGTCACTTCTTGAAACGAGTATTTCAAATTTAGAGTCTGCATTATCAAATGCTAAGTATGCGGATGCCTCAGTTGTAGCCAATGTTCGTGAAGCTTTAGCTACTGCGAAAGCTGTTTTGGCAAATGAAGATGCCAAGCAAGAAGAGGTAAATGTTCAAAAAGAGATTCTTTCTGCATTGGGAACAGTTGTAACTGAATCAAACAAACTAGGACTAGAGAAAGAACAGGCTGATAAGGATAAGGCGGCTAAAGAAGAAGTTGAAAAGAAAGCTACTCCAGCTGAAAAAGCTCTTTCAGAAGCTAAATCGGAACTCGATAAAGTTACATCAGAAGCAGATGTAACCAATACACTTGCGGTTACAGAACTTCGTAAGGAGGAAGTAGCAGAAGAGAGTCGAGCAGCAATTGAAGCGGCGGTAGCCAAGAACCAAGCTGTACTTAACGAATCAAAAGTACTTTTAGCTGATAAGAGTGTCACAAAGGAACAAGTGGATGCTCAACTTTCACGCTTGAATGAGTCTATCCTTGCGGTTTATAGTGAACTGAAAAAAGCAGGAATTGGTCGTGATGGGAAGTTTGCTGTAGCCTTGGCAGCACAAGATTTCTACGCTGAATCAATCGTCAATGCAAATGGTACACGTACTACTCATTCTAATTCTGTTACTGAAGCAACTGCTACAGGTAAAGATATTTATAAATTCACTCCTGAAGGGAAATTAACTACTGACGGTTTTGCAGCTGCAGGAGAGTTGAATCCCTATACTCATGTAACTGGTGGGACTGCTGAAGGTTTAGAAGTTGTTGTCTATTCTAATCAACGTGATGGTTCAGAAACCAACCCTGCAAATGGTTTATGGAGCCAGAATGGTAAAGGTCACAATAACAAGGGACGTATGGATTATCCCCTTACTCCGGAAATGGCTAAAAAACTAGCCAAAGAAGCAGAGTTGTGGAAAAGTCAACTTCGTCCAAGTGGATCGCGAATCGGAGGTGGTTCTGCTAGTGTATACTCAAATAATGGAGCTTACGAATTCCTTGCAACAGAAATCTATAAATTGGGATATGAGCAAGGAATTGATCGTGTGTATATCCCAGGAATCAAGTCTCGATTTGGAGTGACAGCTGAAGCAGCTGAAAAAGGTTGGTCTCTTACAGGTATTGATGGTTCAACAGGTGCTGCTACACCTTTCAATCTACCTAATGGTCTTGTGTATGATGCTACAAACGATGTTATCGAAGGGATTATTACAAGTAGTATTGAAAATGGGGTACAAGACTTCAGAGCTAATGTAACCTTTACAAACAGCAAAACGGGTGCAGTAGTAAAAACTCGATTTGTAAATATGCGTTTGGGTTGGGTAGGTTGGATGGATACAACTCCACCAACGTTCGCATCAGATAATGCAGTATACGAACGTACAGTTGGTCAAGACATTGATATTGATCTCAAGTATCAAGATGCATCAGGTGCTCGTACAATGCGCAATCAAGGTGCGAACGTATCTTATACTAAAGCTGATGGGACGACAACAACCATTCGTCAACAATATGGAACTGCTGTCACTGGTATTGCTGGTGTCAATGTAAATAATCGAACTCAAGTTCTTAATGAGACGGCAACAACAATTCCAGGTGTTAACTACCAGATGGATCCAGCTAATAGAGCGCAGTCTGATTCTGTTGATGGTCAAAATACATATAATGCTCCTGCTAAATTGTCTGGTGCCTTGACTGAAGCAGGTGTGTTTTATGTAGCAACTTTTGCTAAAGATTACAATAATAATGGAAGTTCTTCAAATACACAGTGGATTCAATCTGGTCAGGAAACACAAGGAAATATTACAGTTGCCGTTAAACCAAAAGTAGAAGCTTTGAATATTGAAACCTACTCAGAAACTGTTCCTGTGACTATTTCTAAAGGTGCAACAAACGCTGTAATTACCATGCCAGATGGAACGAAGACAGTGCTTCAAAATCAAAATGGAAGTTGGGTTGTGGTTGCATCGGGAGAAGATGTAGATGGCAATGCAGTAACGACAACCAATAAGGCAGCAGTAGTAGGCACAAATTTGGGTACAGTAGGTGAAAAAATTAATGTTCCAGTTACACAAGCTGCAACTGCAACAGCTGGAGTGAATAACATCAAGGCTGAAGCAATCACTGAAAATGTCAAGGCTACTTTCCTACGTAATAAGGTAACGCTGACAGATGTGGATGCTACGATTCATGAAGCTACATTGAACTCTACAACTGGTCATTGGGAGCTTCCATCAGACTATTCTACTGTTCAGACTACGCATACAGACGGGACATATACATTAACTAAACGCCAAGTCTATACTGAGGCTCAATTAGATGGTTCTCAAGACTTCTATATCTATACATACACACGTACATTTGAAGCAAACGGAACAATTAAGAGTGTTGATTCGGTAACTCGTCATAAAACAGCAGTTGCAAGTAAAAATGCAACATCTGCAGATGGAATGTCTGTAACAGTAACTTATGATAAGTATACAGATGCGTGGGCTGCTTCAGATGGTTCTACTGTGACAGCTACTAAACTTGGAGATTCATCATGGGACATCAAGACTTCATCAGGATTTGGTGGTGAAGTTCGTGCTCGCAAAGCAACAAGCACAGATGTTGCGACTATCATTAACACAAAACCAACTGCAACATCAACAAGCTATGAATCAACTAAGGGAACAACTGTTGACCTTCGTAATGCGGCACAAGCTGCAGTTACGATTGCAGATAAAGAAGATACTGCTCATAGTAAAACGACTTACATTACTCGTTTGACAGTAACATCACCATCTGGAGCTCAAAAAGTATATGATACAAAGACAGATGCTGCAACTTACACATTAGCTAGTAACTATGTTTTATCAGAAGTGGGTGTGTATAAAGTTGTTGTAGATGTGATTGATAGTAACGGAAATGTTGTTACGGCTACTTTGGATGGTACAGATTCAGGTACAGATTCAGGTGCAGGTTCATCTGTAGCTCAAACAACTTACACCATTACGGTTAAGGATACGATTGTAGGTCACAATGTTACATCATCTGATATCCAAGGAGCTACTCAAACAGGAACACCAACCTTTACTTCTGTAGGTGACGGTTCAACCATCTCACCAAGTGCAACATCACCAGCTAAGTTGGTTGCCGCTGATGGTAATCTAGTTGAGACTTTAAAAGTTGCAAATGAGGGAACTTATACAATTAACCCAGAAACAGGTGTTGTAACCTTCGAACCACTTCCAACATTCACAGGACCAGCAACTCCAGTAACTGTTAAACTAACTGCAATTCTAGGTACAGATGCTAATAATGCTAATATTACTGCAACTGCGACAGCTACTTACACACCAACAGTAGTTCCAGTAAAACCAACAGCAGTAGCGTCTCAAACAACTGGACCTCAAGGGAAAGCCCAAACTTCTGCTATTAAGTTTGACGCAGCAGATACAGATGATACAACTGTGAACTTTGCTAAAGGAACAGTTGCTATTGATGCAAATACAACAAAATCTGTTTATCTTAATACAGCGTCAGTAACTCTTCTTAATGCAAACGGTGAAGCTGTAACATCTGTAACAGTTGAAAATGAGGGAACTTATACACTGGATAAAGCGACAAATGTTATTACATTCCAACCAATCGCAACATTCACTGGAACTGTTACAAAACCAGTTAGTGTACGTATTGCAGATGCGAATGGTACTACTGTAACAACTACTTACACACCAACTGTCACAGATGTAACTATAACAGCTGAAAATGCAACATCTACAGACGTTCAAGGTAAAACACAAACTGGAACACCAGAATTTAAAACATCAGATCCATCAGTAACGATTGCAACACGTCAGTTGATTGATCCAACAACGATGCAACCAACTACTAGTGTTACAATTGCAAATGAAGGAACATACACAATTGATCCAAAAACAGGTGTTGTAACCTTTGTACCAGTCCCAACATTTACTGAAGAAGGAACAGGAGTAACTGTTCAAGCAACAGACTCAAATGGTGAGACAGCAACAGCTACTTATAAACCAACTGTAACACCAATCACGATTACTGGTGAAAATGTAACATCTAAGAATATCCAAGGTGAACAGCAGTCAGAAACACCACGCTTCTCATCATCAGATGATAGTGCTCCAGTATCAAATTACAAACTTGTAGATCCAGCTACTGGAAACCCAACGACTGCAACTTCAATGACTGTTGAAAATGTTGGTACATATACAATTGATTCAACAACAGGTGTAGTAACATTCCAACCAGTTGCAACTTATAAAGGAACACCAGCACCAGTAACAGTTCAAGCATCAGCCACTATTACTAATGAAAAAGGTGAATCAACAGTCATCACAGGTACAGCTGCTTATACTCCAACAGTAGTTCCTGTAGTCCCAACAGCTAAAGAATCAGCTACAGCTGGTAAGCAAGGTCAAACGCAAACGTCACAAATTATTTTTGATACTCCTGATACAGATGCTACAACTTTGAACTTTGCTAAAGGAGAAACATCTGAAGTATTAGGTGAAGATGGTCAACCAAAATCAGTAGCTCTTGATAAGAGTACTTTGACACTTCTTGATGCGAACGGAAGTTCTGTAACCACAGTTACGGTTGATGGTGAAGGAACTTACACTCTTGATAAAACAACTAATGTCATTACATTCCAACCAACTGAAGAATTTACAGGCAAAGCTACACCAGTACGTGTACAAATTGCAGATATCAACGGTACTACTGTAACAACTAATTACACTCCAACTGTTGTTGCTGAAGATGGAACGGTTATTGTTGAGTATAAGGATGAAGAAGGTAATATTATCTCTCCTTCAACAACTCCAGTAAATAACGAAAAAGTGACGACTCCGTTCACAACTGAACCAAAAGAAATTCCTGGTTACACTCTTGTTAAAGTGGAAACAACAAACGGTCAGGTTGATGAAGCTACTAAGAAGGTTTCAGGTAAGGTTACAAATGAGCAAACTACTGTGACATATACTTATAGAAAGGATGTTCAAACAGCAACTATTTCTTACTATGATGTGTCAACTGGTGCAGAAGTTGCTATAGATTCAGCTAAAGTTCCAGCAGCAGCTGTTGAGACAGTAGAGGGTGTTTATAAAGGAACTATCGACTTTGTTAATCGTGAAAAAGCAATTGCAGCTCTTGAAAAAGCTGGCTATGCGTTAGTAGAAGATGGTTTCGTTGCAGCAAGGACAGCTGATAAGCTTTTTGATAACGACACAGCGGTGAATCAAAACTTCACGGTAACAGTTAAACAACGTGTGGAACCAGTGACTCCAAATGATGAGAAACCTGTTCCAGGACAACCAGTGGATCCAGAAGATCCAAACTCACCTGTATGGCCAAATACTGCAGAAAATCTTGAGTTAACTAAGACAGTTACTCGTACAATCAAGTACCGCTACAATGATGAAAATGGTAAAGAAGTAACAGCTGATGAAGTTCAAACAGTAACCTTCACACGTAGCGCAAGCGTTAACTTGGTAACAGGAAATGTGGAATACACTGACTGGTCAGCAGCACAAACGCTTGAGGAAGTAGTTTCTCCAGAAGTAGCTAATTATACTTACGATAAGGAAACTGTTCCAAGCCTTGAGGTAACAAACGAGTCAACTGATAGTACAGTATACGTTATCTATAAACCAGTAGCACCAACTACAACACCTGCTACATCAACTGATATCCAAGGTAAGCCACAAACAGGTACTCCAACATATAAACATGCTGATGGAACTGAGTTGAAACCAACAACAGATAATCCAGCTAAGTTCGTTGGAACTGAGGAAACAACTATCCCAGCTACTAAGGATGGTAAGACAGTTGGTACATATACAATCGATCCAACTGGTACAGTAACCTTCACACCAAATAAAGACTTCGTTGGAACACCAGACCCAGCTAAAGTAGTTGTAACAGATCCTACAAATGGTACAACTGTTGAGTCAAGTTACACTCCAACTGTAACCCCAGTTACACCAACAGGTGTAGATACAGGTTCTACAGGTCCTAAGAATACTCCTCAATCTGGTACACCAACATTTGTACCTGGTCATAAAGATGTACCAATGGACAATACTGTTCCTGCTAAATTTGAAGATGGTACAACAAGTAAAACAGTTCCAAACGAAGGAACATATACTGTTGATCCAACAGGTAAGGTAACCTTCACACCAAATAAAGATTTCGTTGGAACTGCAACAGGAGTAACTATTGTACGTAAAGACACAAATGGAACAGAGGTAAAAGCTAAGTATACACCAACTGTTTATGAAGTGAAGTCTGATACACAAGTTGCAACTGTAACTTACAAAGATACTAACGGAACAATTCTTGGTGAAGTGGATATTCTTCAAGGTGATTCTGGTTCTGAAATGAACTACTCTACTGCAGAACGTATCAACGCACTGAAAAAACTTGGCTACGAACTTGTGTCTGATGAATTTACAAAAGCTGATGGCAGCAAGCAATCATTTGATAATGATACAAATGCTGTTCAAAAATTTGTTGTCACTGTTCAACCACGCCTTGTTCCAGTTATTCCAAGTGACGTGACACCAGTCCCAGGTCAACCAGTTAATCCAGAAGATCCAAACTCACCAGTATGGCCTGAAAGCGTTAAGGAATTGACAACTTCAGAAGAAGTAACTCGTACAATTACTTATGTTGATGGAGATGGTAAAGAGGTTACTACTTCTGTGACTTCATCCGTTAAATTTACTCGTGATGCTAAGGTGAACTTGGTGACAGGTGAGGTTACTTACGGCAAATGGAAAGCAGCTACAACTGATGTTCTTTCTGGTAACAAACTTCCACTTGTTAAAGGTTATATTGCAGTAAGTGGAGATATTGAAGAATCTACTAAGGATCAAACTGTTAAGGCTGAAGACAAAGATATCGTTCAAAAAGTTGTCTATAAGAAACTTGGAGCTTGGATTCCAAACGTACCAGGACAAACAAATCCTCCACGTATTGATTATCCAAATGATCCAAACGGTGATCCAACTAAACCAGGTGTACCAACAGAAGATATTGTAATTCCTTATGTTCCAGGTTACATTCCAAGAGATAAAGATGGAAATCCGTTGAAACCAGTTGATCCAGAAGATCCAACAAAAGGTTATGTGCCACCAACATTACCAACTGATCCGAGTCAAGATACACTAATCAACTATACGAAGATTACAACGTCTTATGTGACAGTTGATCCAAATGGTAAAGAAATCTCTATTCCAGATTATCCAACAGTTGAGGGTAACCAACCTAAGAAAGATATCCCAGGTTACCGCTTCGTAGAAACGAAGAAACTGCCAAATGGAGATGTAGAGCATGTCTATGAAAAAGTGAATACATTCTTCAAAGATAAAGAAGGCAATGAGATTCCGAACTATCCAAGTGAGCCAGGCACAGTAGATAAGAAAGACATCCCAGAATACAGATTTGTAGAAACGAATAAGCTACCAAATGGAGATG